>JACPTJ010000289.1 GCA_016192835.1 Betaproteobacteria bacterium | reverse complement strand
TCGCCGTTTCCGAACCCGGCGCCGGCGCCGATCCCGCCGCCATGACCACGCGCGCGGTGAAGGATGGCGAGCACTGGGTCATCAACGGCCGCAAGATCTGGATCAGTTTCGTGAAGGCGGCCGATTTCACGATCGTCATGGCCCTGACCGATCCGGCCAAAAAAGCGCGTGGCGGCATCACCGCGTTTATCGTCGAAAAAGGAACGCCGGGATTCATCATCGGGCGCGAGATCGCGATGCTGGCGGGCGCGCGCACCTATGAAGTGGTGTTCGAGGATTGCCGCCTGCACGAAGACCAGGTGCTCGGCAAAGTCGGCGATGGCTTCGGTCCCATGCAGCTTCGCCTCACCGTCCGGCGGCTCGAGATGGGCGCCTGGTGCGTCGGCATGGCGCGGCGCGCGCTCGACATGATGACCGCGCACGCGAAGCTGCGGGTGACCTTCGGCGCACCGCTCGCCGACCGCCAGGCGATCCAGTGGTGGATTGCCGATGCGGCAACGAAGATTCACGCCTGCCGGCTGATGATCATGGACGCCGCCGCCAGGCTCGACGCCGGCGAGGACGTGCGCACCGTGACCTCGATGGTGAAAGTGTTCGGCACCGAAATGGCGACCGAGGTGATCGATCACGCCATGCAGGCCTTCGGCGCCATGGGCATGGCCAAGGAAATGCCGTTGCAGCAGATGGCGCAGCGGGTGCGCGTGATGCGCGTCTTCGAAGGACCGTCCGAAGTGCACCGCATGGTGATCGCGCGCCGCATCCTCAACGCGGCCAGGTAATTAGCTATACTATCCCTTTTAGCCTTATCTCGTCACCATGATCGAAAGGCCTCCGCAGATGACTCTCCCCCTCGGCATCCTCTCCGCTGCAATCCTGTTTTTCGGATCTCCTGCGCCGGTCGCAGCCGCCGAGGATTATCCGAGCAGACCGATCCGTCTCATAGTCCCGTTCGCACCGGGCGGCGGGACCGACATGGTCGCCCGCGTGATCGCCCCGAAGCTGTCCGAGCGGCTGGGCGGCACGTCGGTCATCGTGGACAACCGGGGCGGAGCGGGCGCCATCATTGGCACGGCGATGGCGGCCAAGGCGACTCCGGACGGGTACACCCTGCTGCTATGCGATACCGCGCACACCATACAGCCGGTGCTGCAGAAGCTGGAATACGATCCAGTCAAGTCTTTTTCACTGATCGCGTCATTGGTGACCGGGGACAGCATGCTCGTCTCCCCGGCAAGCGTTCCCGCCAACACTCTCCAGGAGTTCATAGCGCTGGCGAAGCAGAAGCCCGGCCAGCTGGTGGCAGGAACCGCCGGCGCGGGCAGCAGCGGCCACATGGCCCTGGAGTTGTTCAGGGTGATGGCCGGCATCGACCTCATCATGGTGCATTACAAGGGCGCCGGGGCCGCGACGATCGATCTGCTCGGGGGGACCGTCCACATCTCCAACGTAACGATTCAGGCGGCGGTTCCGCACCTCAAGTCCGGCAGGCTGAGAGCGCTGGGCGTCGGCGGACTGAAACGAAGCGCTCTCTTGCCCGACGTGCCTACCGTGTCCGAGTCGGGTTTGACGGGGTATTTGTCAACCGGATGGCGGGGGCTGATGGGGCCCGCAGGCATGCCCGCGCCGATCACCGGCAGATTGACGCGGGAGGTGAAGGCGATCCTCGCCTCGGACGACGTGAAGAAACATTTTCTGAACAACGCGATGGAAATCGATTACCGGGATCCGAATGAGTTCGCCGTGTTCATTGCAAACGAGATCAAGCGCTGGTCGGGCGTGGTCCGAAAGGCCAATATCAGTCTGGAGACGCAGAAATAAAGCTTACAGCGCAGAGCTACCGGAAAACGAAGGATCCTGCCGCTGCACCGGCGCTGTTGGGTCACTCCCGGCTAAGGAGACAGGCGATTCCCAGCCGAACGCGCAAGCAGTGCCCGACCCGAAACCCTAAAAACTCAGCGCTAGGATTCCGTCTTGATGCCGGCTTCCTTTATCAGTTTGCCGAATTTTTCGAAGTCTGATTTTAATATATCGCGAAACCTCTCCGGCGCGCCGCCGGTGATTATCGCGGCCGACGCTTTAAACAGCTCCCTAACGTCGGGCATTTGCAGAATCTCCTGGAGCGCCTTGTTCAGCCGCGCGATTACCGCCCGCGGGGTGCCTGCGGGCGCGGCGATCGCAGTCCAGGTGGAGCTCTCAAATCCCGGGACACCCGATTCGTCGACCGTTGGCAGATCAGGCAGTATAGCTATACGCTCGGTGCCAGTACTGGCGATACCGCGCGCCTTCCCTGACTTGAGGTGAGGTATGGCCGGAACCGAAGGGGCGAGGTATACCTGAATATGACCGCCGATGAGAGCGATCAGCCCCGCCCCGGAACTCTTGTACGGCACGTGCGTCATCTGGGTGTTCGTCATCCGGGAAAACATCACCGTGCCCAAATGGGTGAAACCACCTGGCCCGGATGACCCATAGTCCAGCTGCCCGGGCTTCTGCTTGAGCAGCGCGATCAGTTCCTTCACCGTCTTCACCGGAAGCGATGGATGTACGACCAGCACGCCGGGCACGTCCGAGACATGGATGATCGGGGCGAAGTCCTTAAACACGTCATACGGAAGCTTCATGAGATGCGGAGTCGAGGTCCAGGCGCCGACGGTGTTAAGAACAATGGTATAGCCGTCGGCCGGTGCCTCCGCGACGAGCCGCAAGCCGACAGTGCCGCTACCGCCGGGGCGGTTGTCGGTCACCGCCGGCTGGCCGAGCAGTTGCTGGAACTTGTTGCCCAGTATCCGTGACTGGATATCGGCCGTTCCGCCAGGCGCGAACGGAGCCACGAAACGAATCGGCTTGGTGGGATA
>JACPTJ010000017.1 GCA_016192835.1 Betaproteobacteria bacterium | reverse complement strand
CTGGAATTGCGATGTGGTCGGCATGACGAACATGCCCGAAGCGAAGCTCGCCCGCGAAGCCGAGCTGTGCTACGCGACCATCGCAATGGTGACCGATTATGATTGCTGGCATCCGAACCATGACGATGTGACGGTGGATGCGATCGTTAAGGTCCTGCTCGCCAATGCGGACAAGGCGAGAGCCTTGGTCAAGCGCCTGGCGCCAAGGCTGCGCGAGGACGCCACTGCGCGCCAATGCGGCTGTCGAACCGCGCTGGAGCATGCGTTGATTACCACCCCTGAAGCGCGTGACCCGGAATTGGTGGCGAAACTCGAAGCCGTCGCCGGCCGCCTGCTGAAGAATCCATAATCTTTACGAAGCAATTCCATGCCGATCAAATCACGCATACGCACCGTGCCGCATTACCCCAAGCAAGGGGTAATGTTCCGGGATATCACGACGTTGCTGAAAGACCCGGTGGGACTCCGGATCACCATCAATGAACTGGTGAACCGCTACACCGGCGCCAGGATCGACAAAATCGCGGCGATCGAGTCACGGGGATTCATTATCGGCGCGGCGCTGGCGTTTCAACTGGGAGTAGGATTCGTGCCGATTCGCAAGAAAGGCAAGCTTCCTGCTGAGACGATCGGGCACGATTACGAACTGGAATATGGTTCGGACCGCATCGAAATGCACGTCGACGCGATCGCGCAGGGCGACCGGATATTGCTCGTAGACGATTTGATCGCCACCGGCGGAACGGCCGAGGCTGCCGTAAAGCTCATCGAAAGAACAGGCGGAAAGATAATCGAATGCTGTTTTGTGATCGATCTTCCCGACCTGGGAGGGCGCAAGCGGTTGGAAAAACACGGGCAGAAAGTGTTTGCCCTGTGCGAATTCGAAGGCGACTGAGCAGATTAGGCGCTCTAAGAATTCGCCATGCCGGACCCTTAGCCGCGCTCAGGACAGGCCTGATCCGGCATCCAGCTGTTTGATTTGACTGGATTCCGGCCTTCGCCGGAAGTGACGAAACCGGAAATTGTGGAGGTTCCCTTGGCAAGGTCTGCTCCGCAAGTCTGCTGCTTGACGGCGGCGCGCGGTAGGTGGAAGCTTGCTCCTAAATCGGCTGAAGTACAAAAAGCGGTACACGGCTGCCTGGCTGGCGACGTGAATTCACAACCTAAGGAGGAGGCAATGTTCAAACACATACTGATGCCTACCGACGGCTCGGAACATTCCGAAAGGGCCATTGAGCGCGGCATCGAGCTTGCGAAGCTTTGCGGCGCGAAAGTCACCGGGATACACGTCATGCCGGATTTTCGACTGGCGATGGCGGAAGAAAGCTCGTTCAACCCGTCGATGCAGGATCAGGCGGAAGAGGAAGCGCGCGCCCGGGCCGATAAGTTCCTGGCGTTCGTGCAGCAGACGGCGGATGCGGCCGGAGTGCCGTGTGACACCGTGGTTGCGACCAATGATCGGCCCTACGACGCCATTGTCAATACTGCCAATGCGCGCGCCTGCGACCTGATTGTGATGACCGCTCGTTATCGCAAGGGATTGGCCGCCCTGATTCTGAGGAACGAATCGAGCCGCGTGCTGCATCGGGCTTCCATTCCGGTATTGGTGTTCCGTGCGCTGATGAGCGTTGATCATCCGGATAAAACGGCACCCAAGTAGAGTTGCGTACCGGACGCACGGAGAACGGACCACTACCTGCCCAGCACTTTATGCACGACCGCTTCGAGTTCTTCGTCTGTCGCAAACTTCCTGGTCGCCAGCACTTTGCGCATCGCCGCGAACACCTGCTCGAGCTGCGCTTCGTCGAACTGCAGGCCCATCCTGCGGATTTTCAGCGCCACCGGCCCGGCCATACCATGCCGCTCGAGCGCCGTCGGTGACCAGACCACGTGACGGCGCTGACCGATGGTCTCCGCCTGCATGGTTTCCCACACGAACCAGCCCTCCTGCAGCAGCGCGCTGATGTGGACTCCGCCATAGGCGAACGCGGACGCGCCGACATGGGGGCGTTGCGGCGGAATCGGCACGCCGAAAACCTCCGAAGCCAGCTTGCATAGCGACATCAGCTGGCTAAGATCCACGCCGGTTTTTACGCCGTACAAGACTTCCAGTGCGAGCACTATCTGTTCCAGCGCGCAATTTCCGGATCGGTGGCTGTAGCCGTTCAGCACGCAATCAACGATATCCGCGCCGGAGCGCACCGATTCGAGAGAATTCGCCAGCGACAAGCCAAAATCGTCGTGGCAGTGAACTTCCAGCTTGACGTCGGAGCCCACCGCATCGCGGTGCATCTTCACGACGTAGCCCATGGTTTGCGGCGTGTAATTTCCGCGGTCATCGAAAATGCATATCCTGTCCGCTCCGCCTTTGACATAGGCGTCCAGGGCCTTGTCGAAGATATCCGGAATCATCGGCGCTCTGCCGACGGTTATGAGTTTGTTTTTATCCTTGGCGGCGTCGATGGCAGCTTTCATGGTGTCGAGCACCACGGACAGATCGAAATCCGCGCTCCAGTAACCGTAGCGCGATCCCAGCTTTCCCGCGAAAATGGGGCTGGGATTCAACGCGCCGGGCATCCAGATCGCGTCGGCTCCCGCCGCCACGGCGTTGTCTATGCCGCGCTTCCAGTCGCCGAAATCGACGTACGCATGAACCATCAGCTTGAGGCCGGCATCTTTGACCATGCGCATGAAATCACATTGCTCTTTGAGCCCGGCGTGGCCCGCGACTATCTCCTTGACGCCGGTCGCCTCCAGTTTTCTTGCCAGATCGAGCTTCTGCTCGTTGGTAGGGGAGGCGCCCGGCATGTTCGTGGATTCCCGGAACGTGTCGTCCTTGATGATCACGTCGCGTGCAGGAACCTCGGGGTTGACATCCTTCCGGCGGTTGAGGACAGGCACCGCCCAGCGGCCCTGTGCGTCGAAGCTCAACTCTTTCAGGACCTGCTCCCGATTAAGGACAGCTGGAATTTCGACCATCGTTTTCCGACTCAAGCGCCTCGCGATTGCCGCACCGCCGCCCTGAATTTTTCACGCGCCGCGGGGCCGTGCATGTAGGCCCAATCCTGCGGATAACTCTCGCCCGGCTCGACTTTGAGGTCCACCAATACCGGGCCGGCCGCGCGCAGTATGGCGGGCAGCGCAGCTTCCAGCGCGTCAAGCTCCGCGAACTCGTGCGCTTCGCGATAGCCTGCGGCACGGGCAAGTCCTGCAAAGCTGAGCTTGTCCTTGCCCGGAATCGGATGTCCGCCGTTGGCTTCGTACGTGCCGTTCTCGCAGACGAAGTGCAGCAGATTGCTGGGCGCGGCGTTCGCGATGGTCACCAGGCTGCCCAGGTTCATCAGGAGGCTGCCATCGCCATCGAGTACGATCACCCGGCGCTCCGGCAGACCCAGCGCCAGTCCCAGCGCCAGCGATGACGCCTGGCCCATCGCGCCGACCGCGGTGAAAGTCGGCGCATCGGGCTTGATCGCCAGCCATTCGAACGTTGCCTGGTATACGGGCACCACGAGTTCGTCGCGGTGGTATTTCGCGAGGAGCTTCAGGCACTGGTCACGCTTCATCATACCGGGCTCCTTCCGACGAGCAGCGCGAGCGGGGTGGAATTCGCGTAGGCACGTTCGATCGCAGGCGCGATCCGCTGCTCATCGCCGGCGCCGTGCAGGAATTCATACTCGATTCCCATTGCATCGAGGATCGGGGTGACGATGCGCACGCCGTAGTTGCGCGACTGCGCCGGCGGAGCATCGGATTCGTGGGCGAGCAGGCCGACCATCATGACGACCGGCAGCCGGTATTCGACGGCGATCCCCCGCAGCGCGTTCACCGAATCGAGCAAGCCGGTGTTCTGCATCAGCAGCACCGCGCGCTTGTCGCAAAACGACAGCGCGGCGCAAATTGAGACGCCTTCGTCCTCCTTGCAGACGCGCACGAGCCTCAACGCGGAATCGGATGCGACCCGGCGCAGCACGGTTTCGCTGGTGACGCGGTCGGGCACCGAGACGACAAACTCGACGCCGCTCCTCTTGATCGCCTCGACGATGGCCGCGCCCTCAACGCTCGCGCCGATACGACGGCTGTTTTCGTTCATGTCAGCCTTTGCCGCTATTGCGCGGTGATATTGAGCTCGGCAATAATCTTTGCCAGGCGTGTCCGGTCATCCCGGATAAGTTGCTTGAAATCCTCGGGCGTAGATGAGGATGCCTCGACCCCGGACTCCGCCAGTTTCGCCTTCAACTCCGGGTCCGCAAGCGCGCGTGCGATTGCCTCGGCAATTTTCGCAATGCGCGCCGGCGGCGTCTTTGCCGGGGCGAGCACGCCGTACCAGGATAACGCATCGACTCCCGGGAACCCCTGCTCGTGAATCGTCGGGATATCGGGCGCCGCGGAATTTCGCTTGGTTCCTACCAGGCCGAGCGCCTTCATCTTACCGGCCTTGATATGCGACAACAAGGCAGGCATGTCGCCAAAGGTACCGGCGACCCGGCCGCCAAGGAGGTCGATCATTACCGGGGCGATGCCCTTGTAGGGCACATTCGTAATGTTGAGCTTGGTCGTGGCTTTGAACGTCTCTATCCATATTTGCACTATATTTCCGACTCCGGGCGAACCGAAAATCAACGGTTCCTTGAGTGGCTTCGCGAACGCGACGAACTCGCGCACGTTGTTCGCCGGCATCGACGCCCCGACCACCAACGCCGTGGCATTGATCACGACGCGCGACACCGGCGCGAGGTCCCTGTCCGTGTCGTACGGCAGGTTCTTGGTTATGGTCGGGATGATGGTAAGCAAGCCGGAACTGCTCAAGATCAGCGTGGTGCCGTCGGGTGCTGCATTCGCAACCGCCTGCGCGGCGACCACGCCGCTCGCGCCGGGGCGAGGTTCAACCACGACCGGCCCGCCGAGCAGCGGGCTTAACTTGACGGCAAGATGACGGCCCACAAAATCGACCGGTCCGCCCGCCGCGAATATCAGGAGCCGCGTGGGTTTCTGCTGGGCATAGGAGGCACTGATCCCAAGCCCCATCGTGACGGCCAAAACCGCTGAAGTAACTGCGCTGGACAACTTGCTCATCTTCAATCCTCCTTCGTTGCTCGAACTGCTCTGATAACCCGCAATACCAATGCCTCCTGGGGTTTCCTGCATTATAAGCTGCTATTAGCGAGCTGCAAGAATGGAAAGGGTCGCTAATGTTATGATGTCCGGCGCATTGTGGATGCCTGTCGGTGTCAAGAATCAGTCTGCGGCCCTCCCTAATACTCGCTGCGACACTCGTGCTCGCGCACGGCGCGGCGGTTGCCATGGTTGTGCTGGCCGGCACGGCGCCGTGGCTGGAGGCGATCGCGATCGCGGCGCTGGTGGCAAGTCTCGTATTCAACGTGCGGCAAAGCGCATTACTGCGCACGGCGGATGCGGTGATCGGGCTTGAAATCGCTTCTGACGACAAGTTCAGCATTCAAACGCAGCGCGGCGGGTGGATCGAGTGCGAGGTGCTGGGCAGCACTTACGTGATTTCCTTTCTCACGATCCTGAATCTGAAGAGGACGGACAGCGGCAGAATCACGCGTGCAGTGATCCTGCCAGACAGTCTGGATGCCGAGGATTTCAGAAAATTGCGGGTATGGCTGCGCTGGAAGCGCGATCCGTAACCGAAGCGGTGATGGGCAAGGCGCCAGGACAGATCAACTGCGCCGCTTGCGCGTGGTCACAGTGTTGGCGAGCACGCCGATACCTTCGATTTCGCATTCGACGCGGTCACCGTGCTGCAAATACCACGTGCCGGGGCCCTTGTAGCCGATCGCGGTGCCGGCGGGCGTTCCGCTCGAAATCAAATCACCCGGCTCGAATCCGGCGTGCGAGTACCAGGCGATCTGCGCCGGAATGCGGTAGATCTGGTTGGCGGTGTTGCCGTTCTGGCGCACTTCGCCGTTGACGCGCGTGACGAGGCGCAAATTGTGCGGATCGGGAATCTCGTCCTTGGTGACGATCCAGGGGCCGAGCGGAGCCGCGGTCGGGAAGTTCTTGCCGATGCAGATGTTGCCTTCCTTGCGCTCGGCCTGCTGCACCTCGCGGCACGAAAGGTCGTTCATGATGGTGTAGCCGAACACGCAGTCGTAGGCCGCCTCGGGGGCGACGTCGCTGCAATCGCGGCCGATCACGATCGCAAGTTCGTTTTCGTAGTCGAAGGTTTCGGTCCATTCCGGCTTGCGGACGGTTGCGCCGGACGGCACGACGCAACTGGAGACTTTGACGAAGCCGGCGACGCGAGAGTAGGTCTGACCCGAACCTTCGGCCGCGTGATCGGCGTAGTTCTTGCCGACCGCCATGATCTTGCCCGGTATCAGCGGCGCTTCGAGCGTAACCGCGTCGAGCGCGAATACCTGCGGCAACTGCTCGCCGCGCGCGAGCGCTGCTTCGGCATCCGCGGCGGCAGTTTTGACCGCTGCGAGCGCGGAATCTCCCTTCCGGATGCATTCGAGCAGGGTCGCCGGCAGTTTACGGCCGGCGAGCGCGCTCACGTCTAATACACGATTGTCCGCGAGCAGCACTCCGAAATGGCCGGTGCGCGCGCGCGCGGGACGAAAAGTCAGCAGTTTCATAGAGTCTCCTGTGTGAGTGGGATTATTGTTCTTCCGGTGGCCGCACCCGGCGGAACATCGCAAGCAGTAGCAGATCGTAAACGATTTTGAGTCCGCCGCATATGACAAGCGGCCAGCCGAAAGAAGTGAGTGTGAGCAGCCAGCCTGCGAACATCGGGCTGATCGATGAGGCCAGGCTGCGCGGCACCGCGGTAAGGCTGGCTGCCGCGGGCCGCTCACCGGGAGTGACGACCGCCATCACGTAGGACGTGCGCGTCGGCACGTCCATTTGCGAGAGCGCGGAGCGCAGCATCAGGCACAGCAGCGCGAGCGGTAAGGTGGGCATCAGCGGCACCAGGATCAAGAACACGCTCGACGGCAGATGCGTGAACACCATGGTGTTGATCAATCCTATCCGGCGCGCAAGCCGCGCCGCGGCAAGCTGCGAGAATGCGCTCAGAATGCCGGTCCAGAAGAAAATGATCCCCGCGGTCACAATCGAGAGCTCAAAGCGCTGGAACAGCCACAATGCCAGCAGCGATTGCACTGCGAAACCGCCGGCAAACGCATCGAGACTGAAGACGGCGGCGAGCGTATAGACCATGCGCTTCGACTTGCCGAGCGGGGTCACCTGCGCTGCATCGTGCGGTTCGAGCTGCGGCGACAAGCGGCGGTAGAGCACGAGGCTGATCGCGCCGCAGACGGCATAAACCAGAAACATGAGCTGAATCGAGTACTTGATATCGAGCGCAAGCCATTTTTCGCCGAGTATGGGCAAGCCCGCAGCTTGGGCGCCAAGCGCGCCGACCAACGCGCCGATCAGGGTATAGCGGGCAAACAATGCGGTGCGTTGCTCGGCGCTGACCGTGCGCGTGAGCAGGGAATGCTCGAGCGGCGCGAAGATGCTGACATCGCCGCTGGACGGATTGATCGTGCCGATGACCGCGATCAGCAGCAGCGGCCAGAAATCAGTCGTTAAGACAAACGCGATTCCGGTCGCCGCCATCAGCAGCGCCGCGAATTCGAGCAGGGTCCGCTGCCGCAGACGGTGGGCGATGAACCCGACGCCGAGAGTCATCAGCCCGGAGCCGAGCAGCGTGGCGGTGACGATCACGCCGATATCGAGCGCGCTGTAGCCCAGCAGGATCAGATAGTAGGGCAGCAGCAGGCTGACGTAGCCGTCGCCGAACGCGCGCAATCCGCGCGCCCACAGCAACAGCCTCGCATCGGGAAGCACGCCCGGCGGGATGAAGGACGCGGCGAAAGGGGAGCGCAACATGGGATCTTGTGCTTGGGAGCGTAGCAAGAAATTCCGCGGCTTGCATCGACAAGTCCCGTTTGCCGCTGTGCGGGGTTGTTGGTAGTATCGGGATGATATCTCAGGGAGGGTAAGAATGATCGACATCTACAGCTGGCCGACGCCGAATGGCCACAAGATCCACATCATGCTTGAGGAAACCGGGCTGCCGTATCGCGTGCACGGCGTGAATATTCGCACCGGCGACCAGTTCAAGCCGGAGTTTCTCAAGATCAGCCCGAACAACCGGATTCCGGCGATCGTCGACCACGATGGGCCGAACGGCAAGCCGATTTCGCTGTTTGAATCGGGCGCGATTCTGATTTACCTCGCCGGCAAGACCGGCGAACTGCTGCCGCTGGATCTGCACCAGCGCTATGCCGCCCTGTGCTGGCTGATGTGGCAGATGGGGGGAGTCGGACCCATGTTTGGCCAGGCCAACCACTTTCGTGCCTATTCGGTAGAGAAGATTACCTATGCGATCGAGCGTTACACCAACGAGGCGAACCGGCTCACCAACGTGCTCGACAAGCGGCTCGGCGAGGCGCGTTATCTGGCGGGCGACGAATACTCGATCGCCGACATCGCGGTATTTCCGTGGATGCGCAATGCCGACCGGCGCGGCATCAATCTGGCGGAGTTTCCGCACGCGCAGCGCTGGTTCGATGCGATCAATGCGCGTCCGGCGGTGCAGCGCGCGCTCCAGGTGCTCTCGGACGTCAACAATACCGCGCCGCACGACGAGAAATCGCGCGACATCCTGTTCGGCAAGACGCAGTTCGCCCGACGCTGATGCGCCGGCGAAAGTGATTGGTGTTAAAGGCGGTGACCCGTGATTCGTGATTAGTAAGAGCAGATTTTTCCAGTCACCAGGCACGAATCACCAATCACCAATCACCAATCACCAATCACGGCTTCTCCATATGGACAAAGCGCAGAAAAATGTCGCGCTGCTGTCGGCCTGCCAGGGGCTGCTGCTTACCAATAACTCGATCCTGATAGCGACCCACGCGCTGGCAGGCTACGCGCTCGCAGCCGACAAGGCGCTGGCGACCCTGCCGCTTACGGCCTATATCATCGGCGCCGCGCTGACGACCATGCCGGCGTCGCTGCTGATGCGCCGGTTGGGGCGCCGCACCGGCTTTACGCTGGGCGCGGCATTCGGCATTGCGGGCGCGCTGATTTGCGCCTGGGCCGCGTTTGCCCACCATTTCTGGTTGTTGTGTGCCGGGGCGCTGGTGCTCGGCGTCTACAACGCGACGGGCCAGTATTACCGCTTCGCGGCCGCGGATAGCGCGAGCGCCGATTTCAAGAGCAAGGCGATATCCCTGGTATTGGCAGGGGGCATAGTCGGCGGCATCCTCGGGCCCGAAACCAGCAAGATTTCCAAGGATTTTTTCGTGCAGGCGGCGTTTGCCGGGTCGTATCTTTCGCTCGGCGTGTTCTGCCTGCTCGCCATCGGGTTGATCTTGCTGATCGATATACCACCCTTGACGGTTGCCGAGCGGAAAGAATCAGGACGGCCGCTGACCGCGATTGCCCGTCAACCGGCGTTCCTGGTTGCGGTGTTGAGCGCGGTGGTCGGTTACGGGGTGATGAATCTGCTGATGACCGCCACGCCACTGGCGATGGTGGCGTGCCAGCATCCGTTCAGCGATGCAGCATTCGTGATCCAATGGCATGTGATCGCCATGTTCGCACCGTCGTTTTTCACCGGTACGCTGATCAAACGCTTTGGCGTAGTCAACGTGATGTTGACCGGCGTCGCGCTCAATCTCGGCTGCATCGCCGTGGCGCTGGCGGGACTCGAAGTCGCGCATTTCTGGGGGGCGATGGTATTGGTGGGCGTCGGCTGGAACTTCATGTTCATCGGCGGCACCACTTTGCTGACCGAATGCCACACGCCATCGGAGCGCGGCAAAGTGCAGGGCGCGAACGACCTTGCAATCTTCCTCACCATGATCGCAACTTCGCTGTCATCCGGCTTGCTGTTTACATTGCAGGGGTGGGAACTGATGAACCAGTTGGCGGTGCCGTTTCTGCTGCTGACCGGAATCGCGATGCTGTGGCTCGCGGCGGTCCAGCGGCGTCCCCGTCTCAGCCGTAACCCATTGAAATAAAATCGATTTGCATATTTCACGTGGGGCGTGACGCGGAGCTGTAATCGCTCGCCGTTTTCGGGTAGAATTACGCTCTTTTCCGGTTCACGCAATGTGAACCTATAACGTAAGCAACTGATCGGTAATAATAATCGGATTGCCTCGAGGAGAAGAGGTAGTAATGATAAAAACGGCCACAGCAACGCGGATTGCCGAACCACCGGGATTGCCGGATCACGTGCGCCACGCGAAGCTCAAGGCTTGGGTGCACGAGATCGCGCAGCTTACTCAACCCGATGCGATCTACTGGTGCGATGGCTCGCAGCAGGAATACGACCGCCTGTGCGATGAAATGGTGCGCGCCGGCACGCTAATCCGCCTCAATTCCGAAAAACGCCCCAACAGTTTCCTCGCGCGCTCCGATCCTGACGACGTTGCCCGGATGGAAGACCGCACCTTCGTCTGCAGCCAGACCAAGGATGGGGCCGGACCCAATAACAACTGGGTCGCGCCAGCCGAAATGAAGGCGACGCTGAAAAGGCTGTTCGACGGCTGCATGCGCGGGCGCACCCTCTATGTGATTCCGTACAGCATGGGGCCGATCGGGTCGCACATCGCGCACATCGGCGTCGAGCTTACGGATTCGCCTTATGTCGTGATCAACATGCGCATCATGACGCGCATGGGCCGCCGGGTGCTCGACCAGCTCGGAACCGGCGGCTTTTTCGTGCCGTGCGTGCATTCGGTGGGCATGCCGCTCGCCGCCGGCCAGAAAGACATTCCGTGGCCGAGCAACAAGGCCGAGAAGTGGATCGTGCAGTTTCCGGAGGAAAAGTCGATCTGGTCGTTCGGCAGCGGTTACGGCGGCAACGCGCTGCTCGGCAAGAAATGCTTCGCGCTGCGCATCGCATCGGTGATGGCGCGCGAGCAAGGCTGGCTGGCCGAGCACAAGCTGATCCTCGGCATCGAATCGCCGGATGGCAGGAAAGACTACATCGCCGCGGCATTCCCGAGCGCGTGCGGCAAGACCAATCTCGCGATGCTGGTGCCGCCGGCCGCGATGAAGGGCTGGAAAATCACCACCGTCGGCGAGGACATCGCGTGGATCAAGCCCGGCAAAGACGGCCGGCTGTACGCGATCAATCCCGAGGCCGGTTACTTCGGCGTGGCGCCAGGCACATCGACCGAATCCAACCCCAACGCGATGGCGACGCTGCATAAGAACGTGATTTTCACCAATGTCGCACTGACACCCGATGGCGACGTATGGTGGGAGGGCATGACCAAGACACCGCCCGCTAAACTCATCGACTGGCAGGGCAAGGATTGGACTCCCGATTGCGGCCGCAAAGCCGCGCACCCCAATGCGCGCTTTACGGTGGCCGCGTCGCAATGCCCATCGCTCGACCCGCAATGGGAAAACCCGGACGGCGTGCCGATTTCCGCATTCCTGTTCGGCGGCCGGCGCAGCGATGGCATACCGCTCGTTTACGAATCGTTTAACTGGGATTCCGGGACTTATGCCGGCGCCACGATGGGCTCCGAGACCACCGCCGCGTCGACCGGCGCGGTTGGCGTGGTGCGGCGCGACCCGATGGCGATGCTGCCGTTTTGCGGCTATCACATGGGTGACTACTTCAATCACTGGCTGCAGATCGGCGCCAAGCTCAACGACCCGCCGCGCATTTTCAACGTCAACTGGTTCCGGCTTTCCACGGACGGCAAGTTCCTGTGGCCGGGCTTCGGCGAGAACATGCGCGTGCTGCGCTGGGCGATCGAGCGCTGCCGCGGCCAGGCGAACGCGCAGCAGACACCGATTGGCTGGATGCCGCGCTTCGAGGACCTCGACTGGCGCGGGCTTGAGAATTTCAGCCGCGGGCAGTTTACCGAACTGATGTCGATCGATACGGCGCAGTGGCGCAAGGAACTCAAGGAACACGATGCGCTGTTCGAGAAACTGCAGCCGCGCCTGCCGCGCAAGCTGCAACTCGAGCGCGAGATGCTAGGACTGAGTTTTGTTTAGGTAACCCGAATAACTCTCCTTACGAGTGGTTACCGCAGCCCACCGGCACTCCCGGTGGGCTTTTTTTTGGGCCTATCGTTTCAACAGCGCGCTGCCGTAAAGTCCGGTCGGCTTGACCAGCAGAATCAGCAGCATGATGGCAAACGGCGCCATTTGCGCGAGCGGCGCGTAGATGAGGGAGCCCAGCGAAACCACCTGCCCGACGATAAAGGCCGATACCAGGGTTCCCTTGATGCTGCCGAGGCCGCCGATGATGACGACCATGAAGATGAACGCCAGCACTTCGAGCCCCATCGAGGGGTCCACCATGATCAGCGGCGCGTGCAGCCCCCCGGCCAGTCCCGACAACGCTCCGGCGATGATGAAGGTGATGGTGAACAGCCGGGACACATTGATGCCGAGGCCTTCCACGTGTTCCACGTTCTCGATGCCGGCGCGGATCGCCTTGCCGATGATGGTGCGGTTCAGAAAAAGCCAGATGCCGATATAAACGAGGGCGGCGATGGCGACGACGATCAGGCGGTAGACCGGGACTTCCGTGCCGATGATATCGATCTGAACCATCGTCGGAACGGGGACGGGACGGGGAACCACGCCCCAGAAAAACTTGATGACGCCAATGCCGCCGATCAGGATCCCGAAGGAGGTGATCATGCTGAAAGTGAGTTCGCGTTCGTAGATGCGCCTGAAAACCAGCCGCTCCACGGCAAAGGCGACGATTCCCGCAACCACCAAGCCCCCCAGCACGCCGAGCCACACGCTGCCGGTCACAAGGCTGAGGGTATAGGTGAGGTACGCGCCGATCGAGTAATAAAGCAGCTGGTCGAG
>JACPTJ010000288.1 GCA_016192835.1 Betaproteobacteria bacterium | reverse complement strand
GCGCACGCTGGCCGAGACGTATCCCAATCTGCATGCCTCTGTTGGGGTGCATCCGGACTACGAAGGCATAGCGGTGAGCATCGAGCAACTGGTCGCGCTGGCCAATCATCCCCGGGTAGTGGCGATCGGCGAGACCGGATTGGACTATTACCGGCTCAAAGGTGACCTCGAATGGCAGCGCGAGCGCTTTCGCGCGCACATCCGCGCCGCGCGGGAGTGCGGCAAACCGTTGATCGTTCATACGCGCGCAGCCCCGGACGACACGCTGCGTATCATGCGCGAAGAGGGCGCTGGCGAGGCGGGTGGAGTAATGCACTGCTTCACCGAAAGCTGGGAAGTGGCTGAAGCTGCCATGGGAATGGGTTTCCATATCTCGTTTTCCGGTATCGTGACCTTCAAGAACGCCAAAGCACTCAGGGAAGTCGCGCGCCGGGTTCCACTTGAAAACATGCTGGTCGAGACGGATGCACCCTATTTGGCGCCGGTGCCATATCGCGGCAAGACCAACCAGCCGGGCTACGTCAGGCACGTCGCGGAAGAGATTGCCCGTCTAAAAGGCGTAACCCTGGAACAAGTTTCAGAGAAAACGACCTGTAATTATTATCAATTATTCAATGTAGTATAAAGATAATCTCATGTTGAATGTAAAGATTATTACGAGCGTAATTGCTCAAACGAGGTGTGGAAGCCGGAACTGTCGATCAGGAAGGAAATTCGCTTTTGATTCTGGCCATCAGGGAAGGCAACGTCGGGACGGTCAAGGCGCTGCTTGCGGCGCGCGCCAATGTCAATTCACGCAACGCGCTCGGCGAGACGGCATTGATGCTGGCCGCATTGCGGGGAGATCTGGAAGTGGCCAGGCAATTGCTGGTCCACGGCGCGGAGGTCAATCCGTCGGGGAACTGGACGCCCCTGATTTATGCAGCCGTCAAAGGCAGTGTCGAGATCAGCCGTCTGTTGCTGGCCTACGGTGCCCATATCAATGCCACTGTCGATAGCAACGGCCTGACGGCACTGATGATGGCGGCACGTGAGGGCCATGCTGAGCTGGTGGCGTTGCTGCTTGCGAGCGACGCGGATCCCAACCTCAAAAGCCATGACGGTGTCACAGCGCTTGCCGCCGCGCGCCAACGAGAGCGCAAGGAGATCGTCGAGTTGCTGGTCAAGGCGGGCGGGCAGTAACCGATTACGCCGCCGCCCAGGGCCTTTTAATGGAGTTCCGGGCTCCTTATAGTCGTATAATCTGTATTATGTCAAATTAAGTCTGGACTCGCCAAAACCGGGAAAGCCAATACAAGGGGACGAATCACATTTCGACAAGTTGCTAAATATTGTCGGTAATCCAGTCAGCGATGTAATCGACCCCCACCTGCCGATTGTCGGCCTGCGCATGGTAGTTGCCGCCATCCTCGGCGGTGAGGATTTTCAAAGCCTTGCGCGTCGAGCCGACCGCCTCAAAGAGCTTGTGGGCGGATGCGATCGGCACGACCTTGTCGTCCTGGGCGTGCACGATCAGAAACGGGCAGGCGATTTGTCCGGCCACTCCTGCCAGGGAGAACCGCCTCGCCTTTTCAATCGCCTGATCCATCGTATCGGTGCCCATAACCCACCGGAAGTGGAAAGTCGATTGCGCCGTGGTCTTCGGATCGGTCTCGTGCCTGCGCTTGATCTCGTCCTGCCACGCCGCGAGGTACCAGTGCAGCGCCGCGAACGCCACGCCGGCAACGTAGCGACGCTCGAAGGCCGCAATGCGCGCAGCGTAATAGCCGCCGAAGCTGTAGCCCATGATCACGACTTTCTTCGGGTCGACGTCCGGCCGCGCGGCGACGTAATCGTAAGCAGCCTTGCCGGGAACTTCGTAATCGTGACGGGCATGCAGGTCGCGCAGCCGCAGCGACTCGCCCTGCCCCGGCCCATCGATCGCAAGCGTATGCCAGCCTCGCGCGGCAAATTCAAGGCCCGCGAAAAGCACGCTCATTTCCTTGCAGTTGTCCATGCCGTTGAACACCACCACCGTCGGCGCGCGTGCCGACACACCAGGTGCTTTCATGAACAGCGCCGGCAGCGTGGTATTTTCGTAAGGAACTTCAACGCGCTCCAGGTTCGGATAGCGCCGCTCCAATCCCGCGTGCTGGCATTGCAGGGATTTGCGGCCGATGTCGCGTTTCTGTTCGCCCGGCTCCACGAATCGCTCGCCGGTAAAGTAATACATGCCGGCGCGCAGATAATAGTTGCCCGCGCTGAACTGGTGTCCCGCGGCGGCGGCCCGGTCGGCAACTTTTTCGAGCCGGCTCGCCAGCGCGCACCACTCCTCGCGCCACGCATCGGGTTCGTTCTGGCGCTGCCTGAGCCGTTCGCAGACTTCGTCGATCTCCCCGAGCGCAACAGCGCCATAGGGCGCCATCCCTTTGGTGACCAGCAATGCATTCGACCAGACGAAGTTGCCCGGGAAATGCTCGATCCAGGGACCAATCGTGGACACGTCTGACTCTCCTTAAAAGCCGTGATTGGTGATTAGTAATTGGTGATTAGCAAGAGCGGATTTGCCCAGTCACCAGTCACCAATCACCAATCACGAGTCACTAATCACCGATGTTATTCAATCCGGATGCCGGCTTCCTTGACCAGTTTCCCCATGAGGGCGATCTCTTTTTTGATGTGAGCGGCAAACTCTTCCGGCGTGCTGCCCACCGGATGGGCGCCTGCGGCCGCGAAGCGTTCTTTCAAGTCCGGGGCCGCGAGAACCTTGACGAATGCCTGGTTCAACCGGCTGATGACTGCGCTGGGGGTTCCCGCAGGCACGACGATGCCCTGCCATTCGCGCGATTCATACCCGGGCACACCGGCCTCGGCAATGGTCGGAATATCGGGAATCGCGGGATCGCGCTTGGCGGTCGTCACGCCCAGGCCCACCAGCTTGCCGGACTTGAAGTATGGCTGCATCACCGGAATGGCGCCGACGAGGATCGAGACTTGCCCGCTGAGTATCGCAAGAAGCGCGGGACCCCCGCCCGTATAAGGAACGTGCACCATCTTGATCCCGCTCATGGAGCTGAACAGCTCGGCCGCCATCTGGGACGCGCTGGCGTTACCGGATGAGGAATAGTTCAGGCTGCCGGGCCGCGCCTTCGCGAACGCGATCAACTCTTTGACCGATCGCACCGGCACTGACGGATGCAGCGACAGCACCAGCGGGACTATCGCGATCAGGCTGACCGGCACGAGATCCTTCTCGGAGTTGTAGGGCAGCTTGCTGAACAGATTGGGATTAATGCTGAAGGTAAGCGTAGCCACGCCCAGCGTATAGCCGTCCGGTGCGGCTTTGGCGGTCATATCCATGCCGATGGTCGCAGCGCCGCCGCCACGATTGTCGACCACCACCTGCTGCCCGAGATTTTCAGACAGTCGCGGCGCCAGCAAGCGCAGGACCACATCAGTTGCGCCGCCCGGCGCAAACGGTACGATGACGCGGATCGACCGCGTCGGATAAGTCTGCGCGGCTACGAAGCCCGCGCCCATGACAGCAGACAAGCCCACCAGTACCAGAACCGAACCACGCCACGTGAGTTTCATTTTTACCTCCTTGATGATAGTTTCGAACGTTCAACGTTACTCTGGCAACGTGATGCAAAACCCCGTTCGCACTGAGCGTAGCGCCGAAGACGCGGAGTCGAAGTGTGAACGACCTGCTGAATTGTTGGCCATTCGTATTTCGACTCCGCTGCGCTACGCTCAATACGAACGGTTTGTGGGGTTTTGCATCACGCTGCTAATGCCGCAATGATACGCGCGCGCGTGAGCGGCAGGTCGCGCACGCGTATCCCCATCGCGTTGGCCACTGCGTTGCCAATCGCGGCCGCGGTGGGACCCACCATGCCCTCGCCTACTCCAAGCGATGGCTCATCGGGGCGGTCGATCAGCACAGTCTCGATCTGCGGCGCCTCGCTGAATGTAATGACAGGATAGTCCTCCCAAGTGCGGGACGTAATCCGCGTGCGGTCGAAGCGCACCTGTTCCTTGAGCGTCCAGCTCGTCGCCTGCACGATGCCGCCTTCGGCCTGATTCGTGACCCCGTCAGGATTGACCACGCGCCCGCAATCGACCGCGGCCACTACGCGCGGCACGCGCACGTCCTGCTCGACGATCACCTCGGCAACGACGGCGACGTAATTACCGATGTTCTTGTAGCGCGCAAAGCCGATCCCCATGCCGCGCGTGCCGTCGCCTTCCATGCCGGGCGTCCAGTGTGCGTGGGCGGCGGCGGTCTCGATGACTGCGCGGGCGCGTTCATCTTTCAGATGACGCAGCCGGAACTCGACGGGATCGATTCCAGCGGCTTCGGCCAGCTCGTCCATGAACGATTCGATCGCGAACACGTTGAGATGCGCGCCGAGCGCCCGCAGCGTGGACACGCGCAAAGGCATCGGCCGTACCGCGTGGTTGACGATGCGCTCGTTGGGAAAATCATAATACGGCAGCGCGTTACGCTGGCTGCCTCCGCCCATCGCGAGCGGCATGTCAATTGCCGGCGGCGGCTCGACCCCCGGGTCAATATGCCACGCCGCAAGCAGCCCCGGGTTAGGGTGGCGGCCGGGCCGCGTGATGTGGCGATTGCTCCAGATCTCCTCCTGCCAGCTCGCCACTTTTCCGTTTCGGTCGAGAGTTCCCTCCATTCTGACCACCATCGCCGGACCGAAAGGTTCCCAGCCGAACTCGTCCTCGCGCATCCACTGCA
>JACPTJ010000287.1 GCA_016192835.1 Betaproteobacteria bacterium | reverse complement strand
CGGCCGCGTCGCACCCTCGGCGCGCGACGCGCAGGAGAGCGACGTCTACGCCGCGCTGCAGGGCGGCCTGTACATTTATGAACCATACGCGCACAGCCTCTCGCTCGTCGCCGCCGTCGATGCGCGCAAAGTGACCGGGTACCAGGATTTCGTCGACGAGGCGCCGCTCGATCTGGTCTATGTCGCCGACCATTGGCACCTCAGCGCGGCGCCGATGGAGGAGCGATTTGCCCATTCCGCGGTTGCCGTAGGCGCAATCGCGGAGAACGTGTACCTATATTGCGCCTCCGCCGGTCTCGCGACGGTGGTGCGCGGCTGGCTCGACCGCGCCGCGCTCTCGAAGGCGCTGCGCCTCTCCGAGCACGAGCACGTCGTGGTCACGCAGACGGTCGGTTTCCCGCGCATGTCATGAGCGAGCGACATCGGCACGCCGCCGCCCCACGAGCCGGGCACATTCCAATAGACGAGCTCGTCATCGTCCCATTCGAACGCTTTCCTGTGCAGATCGCGCAAGAACTGGCCGAGGTCCTTGCCGCGCGTGACGTCCGACGGACGCCATCTCAGTCGGCGGGAAATCGAAGAAGCCTTTCGGCACTTGATCTTGGGCAAGGCAGACGGGCAAAAAGTCGAGGAACATAGGGAAGCGAGGTCATCATGGCACTGAGGAAAAAACAGAAGCTCGAAATCGAACGCATCATCAAGGAGCGGCGCGCAAAAATCGCGGCCGAGCTGCAGCACGACGTCGAGAAGGCGCGTGAAGAGCAGTACCCGGAGCTTGCCGGGGCGCCGGTGACCGATACCGGCGACCAGGCGAGCGCCGACCTACTCTCCGACCTTGACAACGCCGAGCTCTCGCGCGACCTTCTCGAGCTGCGGGAGCTGGACGCAGCGCTCGCGCGCGTCGCCGGGCGCAAGTACGGCACTTGCGTCGATTGCGGCGGAGACATCGGATTCGAGCGCCTGAGCGCGTCCCCCACCGCCGTGCGCTGCTTCCACTGCCAGCGGGTGCACGAGAAGACGTTCTTTCATCCGAGCGAACCGAAGCTGTAGCTTTGCACGCTAAGCGACGACCGCTCGATCCAGGCCGAGCGTCATGATTCGACGATTCCTTCTTCTGTTCGTTGTCCTCCTCGGTGCCTGCTCGCCCCAGCCGCCGATCCCGCGGCTTGGTGCTCAGCACGCCGGCTTTGAAATCGCGCCGGTCGCGAACAAGCCGGCGATCCCCGACTTCGTCTCCCTCGTGAAGCGCGAAGGCGGGACCGTGGTCAACGTCAGCGCCACACGCACGGTGCGCGACCCCGGGCTCGAGTCCGTGATCCCCGGACTGTCGCCAGACGATCCGCTCTACGAGTTCTTTCGGCGTTTCCCTCGCGAATACCAGGCGCAAAGCCTCGGCTCGGGCTTCATCATCAGCGAAGACGGCTACATTCTGACGAATGCGCATCTCGTTGCGGACGTGGACGAGGCGACAGTCAAGCTGCTCGACAGGCGTGAGTTCGAAGCGAAGGTGGTCGGAGTCGACCGTCGCACCGATGTCGCGCTCCTCAAGATCGATGCGACGGGACTGCGCAAGGTGACCATCGGCGACCCATTGAAACTCGAGGTCGGTGACTGGGTGGCGGCGATCGGCTCCCCCTTCGGCTTCGAGAACAGCGTGACGGCCGGCATCGTCAGCGCAAAGGGCCGCTTCGTCCCGGACGAGGCCGGCGTTCCCTTCATCCAGACCGACGTCGCGGTGAATCCCGGCAACTCGGGCGGGCCGCTGTTCAACCTGCACGGTGAGGTGGTGGGCATCAACTCGATGATCTACAGCGCCAGCGGCGGTTACATGGGCCTCTCGTTCGCGGTGCCAATCAATGTGGCGGTGCAGGTGGCAAACGAGCTTCGTACCCGTGGAAAAGTCATCCGCGGTCGCCTCGGTGTGCGGACGCAGGAAGTGACGCCGGATCTCGCGCGGTCCTTCGGCCTGAAGAGCGCGACCGGCGCGCTCGTCGTCGTGGTCGAGAAGGCGAGCCCGGCGGAGAACGCGGGGATCGTGGCCGGCGACATCATCCTGATGATCGACGGCAAGGCGGTCGAGAGGCCCACCGACCTGCTGCAGATCGTGAGCGCGACACCGCCGGGCACGACCATCAAGCTTCACGTGTGGCGGCGCAGTGCGCCAAAAGAGCTCGCCGCGACCGTCGCCGAGCTCGGCAGCAAGCAACGGCGCATTCCCGCCGAACCCGAACTCAAACGCGCGAACCGGCTGGGCCTCGAGGTCAGCGAGCTCACCGTGCGTCAACGCGACGCGCTCAAGATCGAAAGCGGCCTGCTCGTCCGTGGTGCACGCGGTCCGGCGCTCAAGGCCGGCATTCAACCGGGTGATGTGATCATGGCGATCAACGACACCCGGATCGGGCGGCTTGAGGATTTCGACAAGGTGCTCGCCGACGTCGCACCCGGGGCGACCGTGGCGCTGCTCGTCGCACGCGGAAGCACCTTGGTTTACGTCCCCGTTCCGCTTCCGGATTAGTCATGGTCAATCCGCATCGCATCAAGGATCCGGCACTCGCGGAGCAGGGTGAGCCCCGCATCGGTTGGGCGCTCGCCGAGATGCCGGTGTTGTGCGCATTGCGCGAGCGTTTTGCCCGCGAGCGTCCGCTCGCCGGCATACTCCCGATCGCTGCGGTGCAAGCTGATTCAGATCAAGCAGCGCGCACGCGACGCTCGTGCTTGACCTGTGTCAACGCAAGGAAATATGGGAGGTACAGAATACGAGGTGTGGTTCTGCACCACTCAGTCGACTGCTCTTTCCACTCCAGATGAGGTAACGCCATGGCTACGCAGGAAAAACATGAAGTTGCGGTGAAATCCGGTAAGGCAATTGAAAAAGCACCAGCGCGAATGGTGAGTCCGTTCGAAGATTTCGAGCGTTTCTTCGACCAGCTTGCGCCTCGCAGCTGGCTGCGTTCGATGCGCTGGCCTCGCGCGCTGGCGCCGGAATTGGGTGAGATGGAGCTGTGGGCTCCCAGGGTCGACGTGATCGACCGCGACAACGAAGTGGTCGTTAAAGTCGAAGTTCCCGGCGTGAAGAAGGAAGACGTCCAGATCTCGCTCACCGGCAATCTGATGACCATCAAGGGAGAAACGAAGCGAGAAGAGAAAGAGGAAAGAGGCGACTACTACCGCTGCGAAATATCGCGTGGCACGTTCACGCGCATGCTCACGCTGCCTGCGGACGTCGATGATGCAAAGGCCAAAGCCGAGCTGCGTGACGGCATGCTCGAGATCACGCTGCCGAAGTTGGAGCAGGCGAAAAGGAGAGATATCAAGATCCAGTAATCACGACGCATAGTGGCGATGGAAGAGACCGCGATCTCCACCCTCGCCCCGGCCACGCGAAGGAGACAATCGCATGACGCAACCCGAACGTAAGCGCACGGACGAAGCGCAAGAGGACGCGGCGCTCGACAGAGAGCTCGCGCACGAAGACATCCAGCAGGGGGCGAACCGGTCCATTCCGAAACAGGAACAGCTCAAGCGCGCCGTTCAGCAGCATCCGCAGCGCGATCTCCCGCGAGTCGAGAGCATCGAGGCGCCTGAAACGCCGCCCCGCATCTAACGCGCCGCAAAGCACACTGTTGCGGATCGCGGTATCGGTGGGCTGTCGTGAAACGGCCTGAAACGGTGACTTGGAGGCGGGGGTCGGAATCGAACCGGCGTACACGGCTTTGCAGGCCGCTGCATGACCACTCTGCCACCCCGCCGGGGGAATCGGGAATCTGGAGCGGGAAACGAGGCTCGAACTCGCGACCTCAACCTTGGCAAGGTTGCGCTCTACCAACTGAGCTATTCCCGCGAAAAATGACTTGCCATTATAGATTTTCGCGCGCGAATGTCAAGAAATGCTGTTGTTTCATAGGCGTTTATTGATTTGCGGCAGCGCCATTTTGAGGTAGTAGAACATCGATATCAGCGTCAGCGCGGCGGCGATGTATATCAGCCAGGTGCCGACTCCGTGCGGGTCGAACGCGCCGAGCGGGTCGTCGTAGAGCAGCAGCGGGATCGCGATCATTTGCGACACGGTCTTGATCTTGCCGACAAACGACACCGCGACACTCCTCGATTCGCCGATCTGGGCCATCCATTCGCGCAGCGCAGAAATCGCGATCTCGCGGCCGATGATGATCAGCGAAACGATCGCGTCGACGCGGCCGAGCTGGAGAAGCACGATCAGCGCCGCCGCCACCATCAGCTTGTCGGCGACCGGGTCGAGAAACGCGCCGAACTCCGAAGTCTGATTGAGCTTGCGCGCAAGCCAGCCGTCGAACCAGTCCGTGACGGCCGCGAGCGTGAATATCACGGTCGCGACCAGGTTCTGGTTCGGCAGCGAAACCCAGCTTTTTTCGAAATAGAAAATACCGACGAACAGCGGGATCAGGATGATCCTCAGCCACGTCAGCAGGTTCGGTATGTTGAGCGGCATGCGCGGTCAGTTCAATGAAGTTCGTCGTAAATGCGTGCAGCCAGTGCGCGGCTGATACCGTCCACCTGCGCCAATTCGGCAACGCTTGCCGACAGCAACCCCTTGATCCCGCCGAAATGCGCGAGCAGGCGTTGGCGGCGCCTGGCCCCGACGCCCGCGATGCTTTCGAGCGATGACGTGGTACGTGCCTTGCCGCGCCGCGCGCGATGACCCTGGATCGCAAAACGATGAGCTTCGTCGCGGATCTGCTGGATCAGGTGCAATGCCGGGTGTTCGCCCGCCAATTGTAGCGGGTTTGCGCGGCCGGGAACGATCAATTGTTCGAGCCCGGGTTTGCGTTCCGCGCCTTTCGCGACACCGATGAGAGGCACGTCTGACAAGCCGAGCTCGGTGAACACTTCACGCGCGACGCCGAGCTGGCCCTTGCCGCCGTCGATCAGCACCAGGTCCGGCAGCTTGCCCTCGCCGGCGACGAGGCGGCGGTAGCGCCGGCTCAGCGCTTCGCGCATTGCGGCGTAATCGTCGCCGGGCTCGATGCCCGCGATGTTGAAGCGGCGGTATTCCGCCTTCTGCATTGCCGCCTGGTCGTAGACCACGCAGGAGGCGACCGTCGCCTCGCCCATGGTATGGCTCACGTCGAAACATTCGATG
>JACPTJ010000286.1 GCA_016192835.1 Betaproteobacteria bacterium | reverse complement strand
CGTCTGCGGGCGATTTGGCGATCTGCTCGGACGCGATGGTCGTCCCCGCTCCGGGGCGCGGATCGCCCACCACCTGCTGGCCCATACTCGACGTGAGCCTGGCGCCGATCGAGCGCGCAAGCACGTCGGATATCCCTCCCGCCGTAAAGCCGTGCACGAGACGCACCGTCTTGCCCGGATAGTCCGCTTGCGCGGCAGCGGGCAGCACATGCAGTGCGAGGATGCCAACCGTCATACTGAGCAGCAGGGTTTTTGCCATTGTATTCACCGTGGAAATATGGGGTCGTGGCAACATCGCCATAATCAACTCCGACGCATCATACCCGTCCGGCGCTCTGCGGGCCACAGCATCTTCGTAGCTGGTTGAATTTCGCAGACAGCTGACATTGATTGAGTGGCCAGCAGTTCAGAGGATCGCACCGCGCTCGGCCAGCGCGTACTCGGTGAGGTGCCGAGTCACGATCTCGAACGCCTCGTCGACAGAGTCTGTTCGGTGAAAGAGCTGCAGATCCTCGCGGTCGATGGTGCCATGGCGGATCAGCGCCTCGAAATTGATTACCTCCTCCCAGTATTCCGCGCCGAACAGCACGATTGCCAGATGCTTGCGCATCTTGTGCGTTTGTCGCAGCGTCAGTATCTCGAACATCTCGTCGAGCGTGCCAAAGCCGCCCGGAAAGACCAACAGCGCCTTGGCGAGATAGGCAAACCAGAACTTGCGCATGAAGAAGTAGTGAAAGTGGAATGACAGCTCCCGCGTCACGTAGCGGTTGTCGAACTCCTCCACCGGAATCGAGATCGTAAGCCCCACATTCAGGCCCTTGGCCTCAGACGCGCCGCGGTTGGCCGCCTCCATGATCCCGGGGCCGCCGCCGGTGCATACGACGAAACGCCGTCCCTGGTCCTCCAGTTGCTTCGACCACTCGGTCAAACGGCGGGCGAGCTCGCGCGCGTCTTCGTAGTAGCGCGACATCGCGAGCCGCAGACGCGCGCGTTCGAGGCTGCCCTCGTCGCGCTCGGCGGCGCGAACTTCGGCTTGCGCCTGCTCGCGCGAAACCAGACGGGCCGATCCCATGAACACGATCGTGTCGTCGATCCGGTAGTGATCGAAGCGGCTCTTGGGTTCGAGGTACTCGGAGAGGATGCGCAACGGCCGCGCGTCGCTGCTGGTCAGAAATGATTCTTTGAGATACGCCTTTTCGGCGGAGCGTCGCCTTTCGTGCTGTCGTTCTTTCATTTGGGCTGATTCCGTTTTGTTTTCCGGATTTTCTCGAAATCCCGATACAGCAGCGAGTAGTCCTGCTCGACCATCCCGCGAGCCACGGCTTTTTCGAGAAAGGCGAAGGTGCGCTCGCCGAATTCGACGTCAGCGCCACACCCGCGGGCGAGCCGCACGGCGAGACCGACGTCCTTCCACGGATTGTAGATGCGCGCCTGGGCGTTCCACGAACCGTTGAGTATATTGTTCGGAAAACGGTGGCGGCTCGCATAGCTGTAAGCGGTGGAAACGTTGAAGACATCGATCATGTCGGCGACCCGCATTCCCATCCGATCGGCGAGGCGCGCGCCTTCGCAGGTGGCGAGAAAGATGGTGTGGAGCACCATGTTATGGATGAGCTTCATCGCGTGCCCCGAACCCAGAGGGCCGAGGTGGAAGATATTTTCGGCGAAGGAGACGAGGTAGCGCCTGATCCGGGAAAGCACCTTGGCATCGCCCCCGACCATGAGCGCGAGTTTGCCGGCGAGGATGCCGGCCGGGCCGCCGCTCATGCCGGCGTCCAGGTAGTGAATTCCCCGGCGGGCGGCGCGGCGGGCGTTCCTGCGTGTTTGCGCTGGATCGGAAGTGGTGAGGTCGCAGATGACGAGGCCCTTCCTGGCATGCTGAAACACGCCGTCCTTTCCTTTGAGGCAATCCGCGATCTCCTGCGAAGACGGCACGACGAAGAAAAGCACCGAACATTGCCGGGCCATCGCGCCAGGTGTCGCAATGCGGATGTTGCTTTTGTTTTCGAAAGGCTTGCGGCAGGAGGCGGCCGTGTCCCAGACCAAGAGCGGGAACTTTGCCTGCGTGAGTCGTTGCGCAAGCGGGCCCCCCATCCGGCCGAGGCCGACGACGCCGAGCAGGTTTCGTTTCCCCATCGGAATATCTCCTGTTGAATTCCCGCCATGGATTGGGCCGCAAGACAGGATTTCCCCGGCGCGGCAGATTCCGCGAGTATCTCCATGCCTGGTAACACGGTCAAGCGGAGATTGAGCGCCGCCAGGGGGCTGGTGCGCGGGAAGTTACACCGGCCCGCTTTATTGTTACACTTTAGATGAGTCTCTCTGGAGAGGAGCAGCAACCATGACCGCGAACGAAGTCCGTAATTATGCCGTGCGCGCGCGTTCGACCGATACTCACGGACGCGTGCTGTGCAATGTGCGCAACCATTACTTCATCGTCGACGGCCCGGTGCAGAACGGCGCTCCGGGCGAAGAAGTCACTCCCGCGGAACTATTCCTGGCCAGCATCGCGTCGTGCGGCGTGGAACTGGTGCAGGCCTTTGCCAAAGCCGATGCGATTCCGCTGCGCGCGATCGACGTCGATATCGCGGGCTCGCTTGACCGCGCGAATCCGGTGCGCAAGGATGTGAGCGTGTTGAATTCGGTGCGGCTCAGGATTCATCTGACGGGAGTCACTGCCGCGCAGGGCGCGGCGCTGATCGATCGCTTCAAAGGCAGGTGACCGCTCTACGGCAGCGTCGCGGTCGCGACGCCGGATGTCAAGGTGAACGTGAGCACGGAGCAATAAGGCGCTGCTTAAACGACTATTTCCCGCGCCGCCCCGCGAACATCCATCTTGCACTCGAGGTCAATCACCGGCGGCCTCGCAAAGTGCCACGACGGGCCGCCCTGAACTGCGCCGCGCGCGGCGATCTCCGGGCCGGTGAGGGCGCCGATGTCCTGCACCTACGCACGCGAAAGTCCGATCGACCATGAGAAAACGTAACCTGGGAAAATCCGGCCTGCTGGTCTCCGAGGTCGGGCTCGGCTGCAATGCGCTTGGCGGCCGTATCGATCTCGAGGCCTCGCGCATGGTCGTGCATGCCGCTCTCGATCTTGGCATCACGCTGTTCGACACGTCGGACCTGTACGGGGACGACTATGGCAGTCCCGGCGGCTCCGAAATCTGCCTGGGCCAATTGCTGGGAGACCGGCGCAAAGACATCGTCCTGGCAACGAAATTCGGCAACGACAGAAAACAGTACGACCCCGCCACCAAGGGAGGCGCTTCGCGCCGCGTCATCATGATGGCAGTCGAGGCCAGTCTCAAGCGCCTGCAGACCGACTGGATCGATCTCTACCAGCTGCACAAGCCGGATCCGCTGACTCCGATCGAAGAGACCCTGCGCGCGCTCGATGACCTGGTCAGGCAGGGCAAGGTCCGGTACATAGGCTCGTCCAATTTTCCGGCATGGCGGGTGGTCGAGGCGCACTGGACGGCGAAGCACGCCGGCCTCAACGCCTTCATCAGCTGCCAGAACGAGTACAGCGTGCTCGTGCGCGCAATCGAAAGCGAGCTGCTCCCGGCCATGGAGGCCTGCGACCTCGGGCTCCTGCCCTATTTTCCGCTGGCGGCGGGCCTGCTCACCGGCAAGTACCAGCGCGATGTGCCGTTTCCGGCGGACGCGCGCCTGCGCCACAACAAGCGCTGGGCGGGCCACTTTCTGACCGATAGAAACTGGACGCAGCTCGGGCGTCTCGATAAATTCTGCGCCGCGCGCGGCTGCAGCCTGCTGGAGCTCGCATTCGGCTGGCTGCTCGCGCGGCCGGCGGTGGCGAGCGTGATCGCCGGGGCCACCAAACCCGAACAACTGAAACTCAATGTCAAGTCGACCGCGTGGATTCCGACGGCCGAAGATATGACGGAGATCAATCGTTGCACCGATTGCTGATGACAATATTGCCCGAGTCGTGGACAATTCATGCATTGCACAATAATCAGGGAAGGAAGATGAGAGAAATGCGTTATGAGGCGCCGAAGACCCTGGAGGCGGCGGTTGCGCTGCTCTCGGGCGCGCAAGGGGTAGCGAGAATGCTGGCCGGCGGCACGGATCTGCTGATTCAGATGCGCGGCGGCCGCGTTGAACCCGAGTTGCTGGTCGACATCAAGGGCATACCCGAGATGACGTCGATTGTTGCCGAAAACGGGGGGTATCGTTTCGGCGCGGCGGTCAGCTGCATGGAACTGGGCGAGCACGAAGCCTTCGCGAAGGCATGGCCTGGCGTGACTGAAGCGGTCATGCTGATCGGGTCGATCCAGGTGAAGGGACGCGCGAGCGTGGGCGGCAATGTTTGCAACGCCTCGCCTGCGGCGGACAGCGTTCCCGCTCTGATCGCCGCGGGTGCGGTCGCGAGCATCGTGGGACCCAACGGAAGGCGCGAATCACGGGTCGAGGACATCGCCACGGGACCGGGCAAGACCTCGCTCGCCAAAGGCGAGATTGTCGCCTCATTCCTGCTGCCGCGGCGCCCGTCGCATTCGGGCGATGCCTATCTGCGATTCATACCACGCACCGAAATGGACATCGCGGTCGTCGGTGCGGGGGTCAATCTCACGCTCGATGAAAAAGGTGTCTGCAGCCAGGCCCGGGTCAGCCTCGGCGCGGTCGCCGAGCGTGCTTTGCTGGTGCCGGAGGCAGCGGCCGCGCTGATCGGCACCAAGGTCGATGCCGCCGCACTCAAACGCCTTGCCGCTGCCGCGAGCGCGGCGTGCCGGCCGATCGACGACAAGCGCGGAACCAAGGTATATCGGATCAAGGTTGCCGGTGTAATGGCGCGGCGCGCCGCTGAAATTGCGCTCGACAGGGCAAGGAGGACGAACTGATGGCCAAGCAGCATGTAACGGCGACGCTCAACGGCAATGGCGTCGAATTTCTTTGCGAAACGCGCCAGACGCTGCTCGAAGTGCTGCGCGACGAACTGCACCTCACCGGAACCAAGGAAGGTTGTGGCTCGGGCGACTGCGGTGCCTGCAGCGTCACGGTCGACGGGCGCCTGATCTGCTCGTGCCTGATGCTCGCCGTCGAAGCTCAGGGCAAGTCGATACAGACGATCGAGGGCATGGCCGCCGGCGAGAACCTGCACGTGTTGCAGCGCAAGTTTTTGGAGCATGCTGCGCTGCAGTGCGGCATCTGCACGCCGGGATTCCTGATCGCGGCGCGCTCCCTGCTGGAGCGCAATCCCGATCCGACCGAGGAACAAGTCCGATACTGGCTGGCGGGCAACCTGTGCCGCTGCACCGGGTATCACAAGATCGTCGAGGCGGTGCTGGATGCCGCAACCGAAATGCGAGGGAGCTGATCATGTCGACCGCGGTCAATTACACCGAAAAAAAACTGAAAGTCATCGGCACCAGCCCGGTTCGGCCCGACGGCGTGCCGAAGGTAACGGGTCTTGCCCAATACGGCGCCGACTTCTCGCTGCCGGGCATGTTGTGGGGCACTATTCTGCGCTCGCCGCATGCGCATGCGCGTATCCGCTCGATCGACACCTCGAAAGCGCTGGCGCTCACCGGCGTCAAGGCGGTGATTACCTCAGCGGACTTCCCCGAGCAGAAGTTCGAGTATGTCGGCCCCGAGCGCATCGCCGTGAACTACTGGCACATGACGCGCAACATCATGGCGCGCGAGAAGGTGCTCTACGAGGGCCACCCCGTCGCCGCCGTCGCTGCAACCAGCAAGGCCATCGCCGACGAGGCGCTGCGGTTGATCGAAGTCGATTATGAAGTGCTGCCGCACGTCATCGACGTCGATGCGGCGATGCAGCCCGATGCCCCCCTGCTGTTCGAAGACATGATCACCCGCGGCATCGAGCCCGCACCGGGCAAACCGTCGAACATCTCCAAGCGGGTCGAATACAGGATGGGCGATATCGATGCCGGCTTCGCCGCGGCCGACGAGATCGTGGAAGCAAGTTTCAAGACTTCACCGGTGCATCAAGGTTACATCGAGCCGCAGTCATGCCTCGCGCGCTTCGACGCCGACGGCCAGGCCGAGCTCTGGGCCTCGAATCAGGGTCACTTCATCGTGCGCACGTTTACGGTGAAACTCCTCGGCATGAAAACCGGCAACCTGCGCGTTCATCCCGCCGAACTTGGCGGCGCCTTTGGCGGCAAGACCGTCGTCTATATCGAGCCGGTGGCGCTCGCTCTCTCCCGCAAGACGGGCCATCCCGTGAAAATCATGATGAGCCGCGAGGACGTGTTCAAAGCCACGGGACCGACTTCCGGGGCGTCGATGACGATCAAGATCGGGGTAATGAAAGACGGCAGGATCGTGGCGGCCGACGGCCTGTTCAAGTATCAGGCGGGTGCCTTTCCCGGCTCGCCGGTCATGAACGGTTGCATGTGCGGCTTCGCGCCCTACGACATCGCGAATGTACGCACCATCGGTTACGACGTGGTCTGCAATCGGCCGAAGGCGACCGCCTATCGCGCCCCCGGCTCGCCGATCTCGGCTTTCGCCGTGGAGAGCACCATGGACATGGTCGCGCTCAAAATCGGCATGGATCCCCTGCAGTTCAGGCTGAAGAACATTGCCAAAACCGGAACGCCGTTGGTCTATGGCGCCAAGCATGCGCATGAAGGCTTCGCTGAAACCATCGAGGCGCTGCTGCGGCATCCGGGTTACAAGGCGCCGCTCGGCAAGAATCAGGGACGCGGCGCCGCCTCGGGTTACTGGTTCAACGGCGGCGGCGAATCGAGCGCGACCGTGCACGTCAACGAGGATGGCACGGTCGTGGTCGCGACCGGCAGTCCGGACATCGGTGGCTCGCGCGCGTCGATGGCCCTGATGGCCGCCGAGGCGCTGGGAATCGATTACGACAGGGTCCGGCCTATCGTCGCGGATACCAACTCGGTCGGCTATACCCAGGGCACCGGCGGCTCGCGCGTCACCTACGCGACGGGCATCGCCGTCGTCAACGCGTGCAACAAAGTGATCGACGAACTGCGCGCCCGGGCCGCATTGATCTGGAAAATAAACGCCGACGACGTGATCTGGGAGGACGGCTGTGCCAGACCCGCAGGCAAGAGAGCCGGCGAGTTTGAGCCGCTGCCGCTCAAGGCCATCGCCGCCAAGCGGTCGGCGACCGGCGGGCCGATCAGCGCCTCGGCATCGCTCAATGCAGGCGGCCAGGCGCCCGGCTTCGCGACCCAGTTTTGCGACGTCGAGGTCGACCCCGAGACGGGCCACGTGAAGATCCTGCGCTTCGTCGCCGCGCAGGATGTGGGCCGCGCCATCCATAAGGCCTACGTCGAGGGACAGATCCACGGCGGCGTCGTGCAGGGCATAGGCTGGGCGTTGAATGAGGAATACATCTACGACAACGAGGGGCGGCTTTCGAATGCGGGATTCCTTGACTACCGGATCCCGGTCGCGTCCGATTTGCCGATGATCGAAACCATACTGGTCGAAGTACCGAATCCGAACCACCCGTTTGGCGTGAAAGGTGTGGCCGAGGCCAACATCGTCCCGCCGATGGCGGCGGTCGCCAACGCGATCAACAATGCGATCGGCCGGCGCATGACCGAACTGCCGATGTCGCCGCCCAAGGTGCTCGCCGCGCTCGACGCCGGCGGCGGGGGCTAAGCGAAAAGCCAAACGCCATCACGTAGGGCGCAGATTTATCGCGCCGTTGTCCCGGCGGAGGCCATCGCCATCACGGGCGCGGATTCATCGCGCCATCGATGGTACGCGCACCCACGTTGGGCGCAGAGATTCGAACCGGTGGATTGCGCTTCGCTCCATCCACCCTACGCTGAAAATCCCCTGCTCATGACATGAAAGTCCTCGTACTCGGCGCCGGGGTCGTCGGCACTACCTCCGCCTGGTTTCTTGCGAAAGCCGGGCACGAAGTGACCGTCGTGGACCGCCAGGCCGGCGCCGGCCTGGAAACCAGCTTTGCAAACGGCGGTCAGATTTCCGTATCGCACGCTCTGCCTTGGGCCAATCCTGCGGCGCCGGCCGAGATTTTTCGCTGGTTGCTGAAGGAGGACGCGCCCCTGTTGTTTCGAATGCGCCTGGATCCGTTCCAGTGGCGATGGTGTCTGAAATTCCTGCTTGAATGCATGCCGCAACGCACGGCTGCGAATACGAAACAAATAGTGAACCTCGG
>JACPTJ010000285.1 GCA_016192835.1 Betaproteobacteria bacterium | reverse complement strand
GGCCGCTGGCCTGCCTGGCCTTGGCGACCACGTTGCGCATATCGCCCGGTGCCAGAAACTGGCCTTTCTTGATATTGACGGGCTTGCCCGCGCTCGCCACGGCATGGATGAAGTCGGTCTGGCGGCACAGAAAGGCGGGCGTTTGCAGCACGTCGACGACCGCTGCGACCGCCTGCACCTGGCAGCTTTCGTGGACGTCGGTCAGAACCGGAACTCCGAGCCTGGATTTTATTTCATCCAGGATCTTGAGCCCGTCATCCATTCCCTTGCCGCGAAATGACTCGCCCGAGCTACGGTTAGCTTTGTCGAAAGACGATTTGTAGATGAATGGAATCCCGACCTCAGCACAGATTTCTTTCAGTTGAGCGGCGGTCTCGAATGCAAGCTCACGCGACTCGATCACGCACGGACCCGCAATCACGAATAGCGGTTGATCGAGACCGACTTCAAACCCGCACAGTTTCACGACGCCTCACGCGATGTTCTGCAGCTTCGGAGCTGCTTCGAAAACGGGGCTGCCCGTGGACTTTGCATTCCGCAATGCGGCGCGGATGAAGGCGTTAAACAGCGGATGGCCGCCGCGCGGGGTGGAGGTGAATTCGGGGTGAAACTGGCAGCCGACAAACCACGGGTGCGACGGCAGTTCTATCATCTCGCACAACCCGTCCTTGACTGATACGCCGGACACGCTCATCCCTGCCTGTTCCAGCCGCGGCAGATAATGGTTATTGACTTCATAGCGGTGGCGATGGCGCTCGATGATGCGCTCGGTGCCGTAGATCTCGTGCACCTCGCTGCCGGACTTGAGCAGGCACTCCTGGCCGCCGAGCCGCATCGTGCCGCCGAGGTCGGAATTGGCATCGCGGTGCTCGACGCGCCCGTCGCGTTCCTGCCATTCGGTGATCAGCGCAATCACCGGGTGCGGCGTATCGGGATCGAATTCGGTGCTGTGCGCGCCCTCCAGGCCGACCACATGGCGTGCGTACTCGATCACCGCAAGCTGCATGCCGAGGCAGATGCCGAGATACGGCAGGCCGTTCTCGCGCGCGTAGCGGATGGCCTTGATCTTGCCTTCGACGCCGCGCTTGCCGAAGCCGCCCGGCACCAGGATCGCGTCCATGTTAGCGAGGCAGCCGATGCCGTTCTTCTCGATCGACTCGGAGTCGACGTAGTTGATCTTGATCCTGGCGCCGGTGTGGATGCCGGCGTGGATCAGTGCTTCCGACAATGATTTATAGGATTCGGTCAGGTCGACGTACTTGCCGACCAGCGCGATATTGACGGCCTTGCTCGGATGCTCGAGCGCATACACCACCTTGTCCCATTCCGACAAGTCGGCGGGCGGCGGCGCAAGTTCGAGTTTGCGGCACACGATCTCGTCGAGATTTTGCGCATGCAGCATGCCGGGAATCTTGTAGATGCTGTCCATGTCGACCGCGGAAATCACCGCTTCGACCTGAACGTTGGTAAAGAGCGCGATTTTGCGCCGCTCGTCCGCCGGCAGCGGCCGGTCCGCACGGCACAACAGGACATCGGGCTGGATACCGATCTCGCGCAGCTCCTTGACCGAATGCTGCGTCGGCTTGGTCTTGATTTCGCCGGCCGAAGCGATATACGGCACCAGCGTCAGATGGATGTAGCAGACATTGTGGCGCCCGATCTCGATCCCCATCTGGCGGATCGCCTCGAGGAACGGCAGCGATTCGATATCGCCGACCGTGCCGCCAATCTCGACGATCGCAACTTCGGCGTCGGCCGCGCCGCGCCGGATGAAATGCTTGATCTCGTCGGTGATATGCGGGATCACCTGCACCGTGCCGCCGAGATAATCGCCGCGGCGCTCCTTCTTGATCACGCTTTCGTAGATCTGGCCGGTGGTGAAATTGTTGCGCTTGCCCATCTTGGCGCGCACGAAGCGCTCGTAATGGCCGAGATCGCGGTCGGTTTCGGCGCCGTCTTCGGTCACGAACACTTCACCGTGCTGAAACGGGCTCATGGTGCCGGGATCCACGTTGATGTAGGGATCCAGCTTGAGCATCGAGATCTTGAGGCCGCGCGTCTCAAGGATGGCGGCGAGAGAGGCGGCAGCGATACCTTTGCCAAGGGAGGACACTACGCCACCTGTGACAAAGATATATTTGGTCATTTCATGTCATGCCAGCCGTTTACACATTTTAGCCCAAATCCGGCGGCGCGCTCAACGAAATTCTCGCCATCCTGGCGTTTCAGCGCGCGGCCGCGCGCGGCGCCTCCCGGATCGGTGGCGGTTCCGCCGTTGCAGCGGTCTTGCCTTCGCGCGCCAGATATAGCCAGGTTTCGACCACGGAGTCGGGATTGAGCGACAGACTCTCGATGCCCTCCTCCATCAGCCATTTCGCAAGGTCGGGATGGTCGGAGGGTCCCTGGCCGCAGATTCCGACGTACTTGCCGGCCTTGCGGCACGCCTGGATCGCGAGGTGCAGCATGTGCTTGACCGCCGGGTCGCGCTCGTCGAAGCCCTCGGCGATGATGCCCGAATCGCGGTCGAGCGCGAGCGTCAACTGCGTCATGTCGTTGGAGCCGATCGAGAAGCCGTCGAAATACTCGAGGAACTGCTCGGCCAGGATCGCGTTCGACGGGATTTCGCACATCATGATGATGCGCAGCCCGTTCTTGCCGCGCGCGAGTCCGTTCTGGGCCAGCAGATCGATCACCTGTTTCGCTTCGCTCAGCGTGCGCACGAACGGCACCATGATCTCGACGTTGGTGAGCCCCATCTCGTCGCGCACCTTCCTGAGCGCGCGGCATTCGAGCTCGAAGCAGTCGCGGAAACCCGCTGCAATATAGCGCGCGGCGCCGCGAAAGCCGAGCATCGGGTTTTCCTCGTGCGGCTCGTATTTCTGGCCCCCGGTCAGGCTCGAATACTCGTTCGATTTGAAATCCGACAGCCGCACGATCACCGGCTTCGGCCAGAACGCAGCGCCCAGCGTGGCCACGCCTTCGACCAGCTTTTCGACGTAAAAGGTGACCGGGTCGGCATAGCCGGCCGCATGCTGCTCGACCGCGAGCTTGAGGTCGCCCGGCAAATCGGGGTACGCCAGCACCGCCTTGGGATGCACGCCGATCATGCGCGCGATGATGAATTCGAGCCGCGCCAGCCCCACGCCTTCGTTCGGCAGGCGCCGGAATTCGAATGCAAGCTCGGGGTTGCCGACGTTCATCGTGATCTTGACCGGCGCTTTGGGCATGGCGGCAAGCGACAGGTCAATGACCTCGGTCTCCAGGATGCCGCGGTAGACGAAGCCGGTGTCGCCCTCGGCGCACGATACCGTGACCGGCCTGCCGTCCTTCAGCACCTGAGTCGCGTCGCCGCAGCCGACTACCGCCGGTATGCCGAGTTCGCGCGCGATGATTGCGGCATGACAGGTGCGCCCGCCGCGGTTGGTGATGATCGCTCCCGCGCGCTTCATCACCGGTTCCCAGTCGGGATCGGTCATGTCGGTGACCAGCACGTCCCCCGGCTTTACCTGGTCCATCTCGGCGGCGCTTTTTACGAGCCGCACCGGCCCGCTGCCGATGCGCTGGCCGATCGCGCGCCCCTTGGCCAGGATCTCGGAGCGTTGCTTGAGGCGGTAGCGGCGCAACGTATCGACCTTTTCGCTCGCCTTTACCGTTTCAGGCCGCGCCTGCAGTATGTAGAGCTTGCCGTCGACGCCATCACGCCCCCATTCGATATCCATCGGCCGCCCGTAGTGCTCCCCGATCGCAACCGCGTAGCGCGCGAGTTCCTCGACTTCGGCATCGTTAAGCGAGAAGCGGCGCCGCTCGGCCTCCGGCACCTCCAGGGTCTGCACCGACTTGCCGGCGGCGCGCGCGTCCGTGAAGATCATCCGCAGCGCTTTCGTGCCGAGGTTGCGGCGAATGATGGCTTTCCTGCCCTGCTTCAGCGCCGGCTTGTAGACGTAGAATTCGTCAGGGTTGACCTGCCCTTGCACCACCGTTTCACCGAGCCCGTACGCGGAAGTGATGAATACGACCTGGTCGAAACCCGATTCGGTGTCGAGCGTGAACATGACGCCGGCGGCACCGAGATCGCTGCGCACCATGCGTTGCACGCCCGCCGACAGCGCGACCTCCGAGTGGATGTACCCCTGGTGCACGCGATAGGAAATCGCACGGTCGTTGTAGAGCGAAGCGAATACCTCCTTGACCGCGTGCAGCACGTTATCGAGCCCGTGAATGTTTAGGAATGTCTCCTGCTGGCCCGCGAAGGATGCCTCGGGCAGATCTTCGGCGGTCGCCGACGAGCGCACCGCGACCGAGACGTCAGCGCCCGCGGCCTCGAGCATCGGCTGGTACGCGTGCGCGATCGCCTGCGCGAGCCGCGGTGGCAACGGCTGTTCGACGATCCACTGGCGGATTTGCGCGCCGGTCTTCGCCAGCGCATTGACGTCTTCGATGTCGAGCCCGGCGAGAGCGTCTGCGATGCGCTTTTCGAGGCCGTTCTGCGCAAGAAAGTCGCGGTAGGCGGCAGCGGTCGTCGCGAAACCGCCCGGCACGCGCACCTCCATGTGGGCGAGCTCGCTGATCATCTCACCGAGTGAAGCGTTCTTGCCGCCGACGCGGCTGACATCGCTCATGCGCAGCTGGTCAAATCCCACGACGTACTCAGCGTCGGTCATCTCTCACCTGTTGATTGTGCAAATCGGCAAAAGCGGATATTTTACCGGTTCCAGCGACTCAACACATCCCGCACATTCCTCCATGCCCGCCAAACGCAGCGCGTACTTCGTTTCCGACCGCACCGGCATCACTGCCGAGATGCTCGGCCACAGCCTGCTCACGCAGTTCGAGACCGTTGCCTTCAACGAGGTGACGCTGCCGTTCATCGATACGATCGACAAGGCGCGCAGCGCGGTCGAGCAGATCAATCACCAGGGCGCACAGGATGGCACGCGGCCGCTCGTGTTCAGCACGCTCGTTCACGCCGACGTGTCGGCGGTCGTCGCCTCCGCCAAAGCGCTGTTCCTCGACTGCTTCGAGATCTTCATCCGCCCGATGGAAAAGGAACTCGGCGTGCCCGCGTCGCACACCGTCGGGCGCTCGCACAGCGCGATCGATTTCGTCAATTATCACCACCGTATCGAGGCGGTGAACTATTCGCTGGCGCATGACGACGGCGTGTCGACGCGCGATCTCTCCGACGCGGATGTGATCCTGGTCGGTGTGTCGCGTTGCGGCAAAACGCCAACGTGCCTGTATCTCGCGATGCAATTCGGCATCCGCGCCGCGAACTACCCGCTGATTCCCGAGGATTTCAGCAGCATGCAACTGCCGTCGCAGGTAAAGCCGCTGCGCAAGCGGCTGTACGGTCTGACGATCCAGCCTGCGCGCCTGCAGCAGATCCGCAACGAGCGCCGCCCCGGCAGCACCTATGCAACGCTCGCCAACTGCGAATTCGAAGTCCGCGAAGCCGAGGCGTTGATGCGCCAGGAAGGCATTCCGTACCTCGATGTGACCAGCAAGTCGGTCGAGGAACTGGCCACTACGATCCTGCAGGAAGCGAATCTGGGACGCCGGGTGTATTAGCGACCCGAATTCAACTGCCGCACGCGCTCAAACAGGCATACCGCCGCCGCTGCCGCCGCGTTCAGCGATTCGGTTTTTCCGGACATCGGAATAGCAACCACTTCGCGCGCGGCGTGCGCCAGCGTATCCGATAACCCTGCTCCCTCGTTGCCGAACAGCAGCGCGACCTTGCCGGTCAGATCGGTGTCGAACACGGACTTGACCGCGCGCTGGCTGGTCGCAATCACTTTGCCTTCGAAGGCGCGCGCGAGCTGCAGCAGATCGCACTGCTCGTGGATTTGCAGCATGAAGTGTGCTCCCATCCCGGCGCGCAGCACGCGCGGCGACCACGCGTGCACCGAACCCTTGGACAGAAATACCTGCCTGATACCGGCGGCGGCTGACGTGCGCAGAATGGAGCCGAGATTGCCTGGATCCTGGATGTCTTCGAGCATCACGCAGGCATCGATATCCGCGGCATCGGCGTGAGGCCGTGGCGTCTTGATCACCGCGATCACACCCGTCGGCGTCGCGACCGACGACAGTTGCTTGAACAACGCATCGTTCAGCAACAGCGGGACCGACGGCGCGAGCGTTTCCAGCAGCGCCCTGATTTCCGGATCGTCGAATCCCGCCTGGCTGACGAGGACTTGCTCGGGCAGACCGACATGATCGCGGTAGGCGGCAACGAGGTGGATGCCGTCGAGCAGCGACAAGCCCTGCTGCCTGCGCTCGCGCGACGATTGCAGCAGCTTGTAGAGCGCCTTGAAACGTGGATTGTCGGTCGAGGTGATCTTCTTCATGCGGGCGCGGTCACGTTTTCGCGCAACTGCGAAAGCCGGCGAACACATCGCGCCGGTCGGGGGTGTAGAAATTGCGCCAGGTGTTGCGCAGCAACGGCGCGCTCGACGCATGACAGCCGCCGCGCAGCACCTTGTGGTTGCCGAACCACGGCTCCGAGTATTCCTGATACGGGTCGCGAATGAAGTCCGGATAAGGGTTGAACCAGTCCGCGGTCCATTCCCAAACGTTGCCGAGCAGCTGTCGGCAGCCCCACGCGCTGTCCCCCGCCTCGAACGCAGCCACATCTGCAGGGGTGTTGCAGGCGCCGAAAAGATTGGCGCGCGTGGCATCGGCAGCCTCGTCACCCCATGGGTAAGTGCGCTTGCTTTGCGGATCGCGCGGCGTGGACGCCGCGGCCTGTTCCCACTCGGCCTCGCCCGGCAGCCTGCGTCCGGCCCAACGGCACCAAGCATCTGCCTCGTACCAGTTGACGTGGATGACCGCCGCGTAAGGCGGCAGCGGCTCCAACCGGTTGTAGACGCGGTGTTGCCACGCGCTTCCCTGCTTGACCCAATACACGGGTGCAGCGGCGAGCGTCGAATTGCACCACTCCCAGCCTGCATCGCTCCACCAGTCGCGCCGCTCGTATCCACCGGCGTCGACGAATGCGGCAAATTCGCCGTTGGTGACCGCGGCGCGCGCAATCGAAAACGGGGCGAGGCGCACGCGATGCGCCCATTTTTCGTTATCGAACACGAACCCGCTGCCGGTTGGCGCGCCGAGCAGGAATTCACCGCCGGCGACCGCGACATCTCCCGGCCACGCACCGCCCGTCGCCGCGGCGGAGGCAATGCCAGGCGGCGGCGCGTAGCCGAGAGTCTGGCGCGTGTAGGTGAAAGCTTCGCAGTGCATTTCCTCATGACACGCCGCGAGCTCGGCAAAATAACGTAGCGCCGGATCTTCCGCTTCGCGTTCGAGCCGCTCCAGCACACGCTCGAACGTTGCCGCGAGATAGCGCAGCACCGCCTCAAACGGCAGCAGCGGCAGGTCCCAGCGCGTATCGTGCGCGGCGATTGCCGAGTTGTACATCGCGTCCGCGCGCTCGATCAGCGACGGCGCGAGCTCGCCGGGTGAGCGATAGCGCAGGCACCAGTGCTCCTGGAACCATGCCACGTGCGCGATTTCCCACAAGGGCGGATTGACGATCGCCAGCCTGGGACCGAGCAACTGCCCGCCGCTCAGGTCCGACGCCAGCAGCAGCGTGCGTTCCCGTGCGGCCTGCAGACGTTGCGCCAGTTCGCGTGCCGTCGAGTTCGTCGACAACGTCCTCCCGCGCGCCTCTGCTATAGTCTGAGCTGCTTCCGGCATGCTTTCATTCTAGCGTACATGAAAATCGCACTGATCACGCCCGCGCGGCCCGCAACACGCTCGGGGAACCGCAATACTGCAATGCGCTGGGCGCAACTGTTGCGTGAGCTCGGACACGATGTCGACGTGCAGGTGAACTGGAATGGCGCGCCGGCGGACCTGATGATCGCATTGCACGCGCGGCGCAGCCACGATTCGATCGCGCGCTTTGCCGCGGCGAGTCCCGAGCGGCCGCTGGTACTGGTCCTGACCGGTACCGATCTGTACCGCGACATCCGGTTCGATGCCGAAGCCAAACGCTCGCTCGCGCTCGCCACCCGCATGATCGTATTGCAGGAGATGGGGCTCGCTGAGCTCACGCCGTTGCTGCGCAGGAAAACCCGCGTGATCTACCAGTCGACGCAGCCGATCAAGCGCGTGCCGCCGCTCAAGTCGTGCTTCGAGGTCTGCATCAGCGGTCATTTACGCGACGAAAAAGACCCCTTTCGCCTCGCTGCAGCGCTCGCATATCTGCCGCAGCGTAGCCGCGTTCGGGTGTTGCATATGGGAGCCGCGATGAGTTCCGATATGGCAATGACGGCGCGCGACTGGATGGAGCGCGAACCGCGCTACCGCTGGGCCGGCGAGCTGCCGCACTGGCTTGCCTTGCGGCGCCTCGCGCGCTCGCGCCTGATGGTCATCAGCTCGCGCATGGAAGGCGGCGCGAATGTCGTCACCGAGGCGCTGGCGGCCGGCGTGCCGGTGATCGCGTCGCGCATTCCCGGCAACGTCGGCATGCTGGGGGCGGATTACGCCGGCTACTACCCACTCGGCAACGAACGCGCACTGGCGCGGCTGTTGTGGCGCGCCGAATCCGATCCGGAGTTCTATCGCAAGCTCAAGCGACAATGTGCGGCGCGCCGCTGTCTTGTCAGCCGCAAGCGCGAAAAGCAAGCGCTGAAACAACTGCTGGCGGAATTGGACTGAACAGTAATGGGAAACGGCGAACGGGTACGCATTAAACAATGGCCCTGCGCTCACAAGTTCACCGCTTACCGCTTTTGATCACTGTTTCCGGTCAAGGGTGAACACATCACGCAACG
>JACPTJ010000016.1 GCA_016192835.1 Betaproteobacteria bacterium | reverse complement strand
GCAGCCGCATAGGTGCCTTCAGTGTGATCCATGTCGAATATAACCGCAGTACCGGGCTGATGAGCGCTCAGTTGCGTGCTACGGCCGAGCAGCGCCGACATCGCACCGCGCAAATCCGGAACGATCCCGGCGTCGCGTATCTCCCGCGGGAGCCAGCCCGGCGCTAGCATCCGCGCCCCGCTCGCGAGCACGACTACGTCGGGTTTGAGTGCGATCACATCGGATGCGGCTGCGGTAACCCCCAGCTCGAAACGTACGCCGGCCCTCAGGGCGGCGGCATGCTGGTAGTCATAAATGCTGCTCAACGCTTCGCCGCCCGGCAGCGATGCCTGCAGCCGCGTCTTGCCGCCGATTGCGCCCGAGGCGCTGAAGACCGTCACTGCGTGCCCCCGCGCTGCGGCTACCCACGCGGCTTCCATGCCCGCGACGCCTGCGCCGACGACGACCACTCGCCTGCAAACCGGCGCACGCTGCGGCCACCAGTCGACTTCGTCTTGCGCCGCGACGCGCGGATTGTTGTCGCAGGCAATCGGCCGATGCTGCGTGACGATCGTGTCCCAACACGTGTTGCACGAGACGCAGTAACGGATATCGTGCGCGCGGCCGCGCGCGGCTTTCGCAAGCCACGCCGGGTCCGTCACGAGCGCGCGGCCGAGCGCGACGAACTCGGCGTCGCCGCGCTCGATGATGCGATCGGCTTCAGCGGGATCGGTGATGCGTCCGAGCGCGACGAGCGGCACTCCCGATACCGCCCGCCGTAACTCGCGTATGAGCGGCAGGTAGGGCGCACGCGGTCCGTGACCGTCAGGCACGTGGAGCTCGAGCGAGCGAGCGTGGCTGCGCAGCTTCTGCCGGCCCGATGCCGCCGGCGACGCCATCGGTGCCCGGAAGTTTGAGACCGACGATGAAATCACGGCTGCAAAGCGCGCGCAGCGCGGCTACAAGCTCGGCGATCAGGCGCGTGCGTCCTGCGAGATCGCCGCCGTATTGGTCGTCCCGGTGGTTCGACCATGGCGAAAGAAACTGATGAAACAGGTGGCCGTGGCCGGCCGAGATCTCGACGCCGCTCCAGCCACAGCGTTGCAGGCGACGCGCCGACTGCGCGAAATCATCGATCAGCCGGCGGATCTCGTCGATCGTGAGCGCGTGCGGAACCGTCCAGCTCAGATCATCGGGCAACGCGCATGCGCCGACGGCGTCGGGATTGCGTCCCGGCGCGTGCCGCCCCCGGCCCGGGTCCTGCACCTGCGCGAGCAGCCGGCAGTCCTCGGATTCGACCGCGTCGGCCCAGCGCTTGAGTGCGTCCACGTTATCGTCATTCCAGACGCGAACCCGGGAGGGAACCTTTTGATGCGGCGCCATGCCCAGCGGCTCGGTCACGATCAGCGCGGCGCCGCCTTTCGCGCGGTTCGCGTGATATTGGATGAGGCGGTCCGACACGCGGCCGTTTTCGCCCATCAGCGTGCTCATCGACGCGTGCATGAGCCGGTTGCGCAGGCGCTTGCCCGCGAGGGTGAATGGCGCGAGCAGCGATGGATAGAGGGAATCTATATCCATACCTGCATGCAGTGCAGGCTCAATCAGCCTTCGCTCCCGAAGCTTTCACGATCGGCGCCCAGCGTTTCGTCTCGGCAGCGAAAAACGCCGCGAACTGCTCAGGCGTGCCGCCGATCGGCTGCGCGCTCATCGTTTGCAGCCGCCCCTTCATCTCCGGCGACGATAATCCCGCGACGATTTCGCGATTGAGCTGGATCACGATTTCTTTCGGCATTCCGGCCGGCCCCATGACGCCCCACCACACCGAGACTTTGAAGTCGGGAAATCCCGCTTCCGCAAATGTCGGCACGTCCGGCAGCGCAGCCGAACGCCCGGCGCTTGCGACGCCCAGCGCTTTGAGCTTGCCGCCTTTGATGTGCGGCAGGACACCCAACTGGTTGCTGAACATGAGCGCGACCTGTCCGCCCATGAGGTCGATCATCACCTGGGCGCCGCCTTTGTACGGGACGTGCAGGAGATCGATGCCCGCGAAGGACTTGAACATTTCGCCGGCGAGATGTTCCGTCGTGCCGCTGCCACCCGAGCCGTAGGTGAGCGCGCCGGGCTTGGCCTTCGCGAGGGCGATCAGTTGCTTGATGTCCTTCACCGGGAGGGAGGGGTTGGCAACCATCACCGAGGGCACTGAGCCTATCAGCGCGATCGGGACCAGATCGCGCAGCGGATCATACGGCATCTTCGTATACAGGCTCGAATTGATCGTGTTGGCCGGCGATGCCATCAACAGGGTGTAACCATCCGGCGGCGACTTCGCGACGGTGTCCGAGCCGATGTTGCCTCCCGCGCCGGTCCTGTTATCGACGATGATCTGCTGGCCCAGGCGTTTGGTGAGTTCCTGCCCTGTTGCCCGGGCGATGATGTCGACGGCACCGCCCGGTGCATACGGGACGACGAGCCTGACCGGTTTCGTGGGATAGGGCTGCGCGATTGCGCCATTCGCGAACGTTGCGGCTGCTGCGGCTATACAAGCTGCGCGCAGCGCAACCGCGCGGCTGCGCTGCTCAAACCAGATCGAACGAGCTGCCATCGAAGCTTCTCCTCAGGGGGTTGGAAACAGGAAAGTCCATACGCCCGTCGCCGGCTTTCTGTGCCCACGCAACGCGGCAGTGATGCCGGATCGGTGCGCGGTACGCCCGATGACGCCCGATCGGGGCCGCCCGCGCATACTCCACCGTCCGATCCGCGCTGCCAGACGCTTCGCAACGAACATTGCGACAAATTATGTAGTCCTCGGGCGTGCCAAGTCAAACGCGCCCTGCGCTCAGGCGATCAATCCGCTTTGGCTCCGGACACCTTTACAACCTTCGCCCACTTGGCGATCTCGCTCTTGATATGCGCTGCAAACTCTTGCGGCGTGATGCCGCCCGGCGTGGAGCCTTCGGTGGCGAGCCGCTCCTTCACTTCCGGCGTTTGCAGCGCCTTTGCGATTTCGCCATACAACCGGTTGACGATCGCGTGCGGCGCTGCGGCAGGTAACACCACGCCCTGCCACGACGTCGCCTCGTAGCCCGGCACGCCGGCTTCCGCGATGGTCGGAACCTCGGGCACAACCGCCAGGCGCTGCGCGCTCGTGATCGCCAGTACCCTGAGCCTGCCCGCTCGCACCTGCGGCAACGCTACCTGAACCTGGATCAAGCTCGCCTGCACTTCTCCCGCGATCAGCGCGGTGAGCTGGTCCGCGGCCCCCTTGTACGGCACATGCACGATGTCGATCCCGGCCATGAACTTGAAAAGCTCGTGGGAGAGATGGTTCCCGCCGCCGCTGCCGGCCGAAGCATGATTGAGCCTGCCGGGCGTGGCTTTAGCCAGCGCGATGAGTTCCTTGAGCGTCGTAGCGGGCGTTGAGGGGTTCACCACGAGCAAATAGGGGCTCATCGCGGTCAGCGTGACCGGCGCGAAATCGCGCACCGGATCGTACGGCAGCTTCGAATACATGCTGACATTGGTCGCCAGCGTGCTGATGGTGCCCGCGAACAGTGTATAGCCGTCGGGCGGCGCTTTTGCAGCGATAACTGCGGCGATCACTCCGCTGCTGCCGGCGCGGTTGTCCACGATCACCTGCTGGCCCATGCTGTCCGACAGTTTCCGGCTCAGCAGACGCGCCATCATATCGGTCCCGCCGCCGGGAACGAAACCGACGATAAAACGGATCGGCCTGGTCGGGTAGGTTTGCGCCGACGCAGCGCCAGCCAGCGCGGCGCAGAACAGCAACGCGAGCGCCGCGCCACGGCCGGATCGCTTCCCTTCCTCCCGCCTCTCGCCTTTCGCTTCTCTCCTCATTTTCCCCTCCTCTCGCAGTCACTCCACCTTCACCCGCGTTGGGACCTTGGAAATCGTAAAGCGCGGCGGGATTGTCGATGAGAATACGCTTGCGCAACGGATAGACGTGACGGCGCGTATCAGGCGCCTGTCAGATCACGACGCGGCGCCGCAGATCGGCGATTGTCTCGTCGCTGTAACCCAACTCGCGCATGACCTCGTCGGTATGCTCGCCGCGCTCGGGTGTTGCGCTGCGGATTTCGCTCGGCGTGCGCGAAAGCCTGAACGGCTGGCCAACGAGCTCGATGTCGCCGAGCACGGGATGCCTGACCGGCACCGCCATGCCGAGGTGCTCGACCTGCGGATCGGCGAACACTTCGTTCATTTTGTAAATCGGGCCGCTCGCGACGCTGGCTTTCTCGAACGCTTCCAGCCACTCGCGGCTCGACTTGCGGCGCGTGAATTCCGCAATTTCCCTGTTGCATTCGGCGCGGTTTTTGGAACGCAGCGGAGGCGTCGCATATTCGGGTCTGGCGAGCAGTTCCTGCGCGCCGAGCGCCTTGCACAGCCGCTCCCACATAATCTGCGCGCTGGCCGCGATGTTGATGGTCGGAAACACGCCGGTCGGAATCCCGGTGGGGTGATCGTTGCCCGCCTGCGGCGGCACTTCCTTCGCCACGAGCCAGCGCGCGGCCTGGAAGTCGAGCATCGCGATCATCGCCTGCAACAGCGACACCTGCACCCACTGCCCTTCGCCTGAAGCCTCGCGCTCGAGCAGCGCGGTCAGGATTCCCATCGCGCAGTAGTTGCCGGCGCTCGAATCGGAAACCGCGATGCCCGCGCGCACCGGCCCCTGACCCGGAATGCCGGTGATCGCCATCAGTCCGCCCATGCCCTGCGCGATCTGGTCGAAACCCGGCCGCTTGGCATACGGTCCGTCCTGGCCGAAACCGGAGATGCTCGCGTAGATGAGCCGCGGATTGGTTTTCCTGAGGGACTCGTAATCGATGCCGAGGCGGAATTTCACGTCCGGCCGGAAATTCTCCACCACCACGTCGGCGCGGTCGGTAAGTTTGCGGAAAACGGCGATGCCTTCCGGATCCTTGAGGTTGAGCGTGATGCAGCGCTTGTTGCGATGCAGATTCTGAAAATCCGGGCCGTGGCGGTTACCGCCCCAGCCATCGCTGACATCGAGTCCTTCGGGAGTTTCGATCTTGATGACGTCAGCCCCCCAGTCGGCAAGCTGGCGCACGCAGGTCGGACCCGAGCGCACGCGGGTGAGGTCGATAATGGTAAAGTGGGCGAGCGGCCCGCGGCGGGTAGTTTGAGTTGTCATGGTCATGAAGTATTGTACACTGCCTGCATGAGCGCAGTCATTGAGCACCCCGTCGACACGGCACGTCAGCGTGAAGTGGTGCGTGCATTGGCGGCGTTTTTGCCCGGGGGCGCGCTGCTGCACGATCGCGAGGACGCGCAGCCGTACGAGTGCGACGGACTCTCCGCTTACCGCCAGGTGCCGATGGTGGTCGCGCTGCCGGAAACTGAAGAGCAGGTCCAGCGCATTCTCAGGACCTGCCACGCGTTGCGCGTGCCGGTGGTCGCGCGCGGCGCCGGCACCGGGCTGTCGGGCGGCGCGCTGCCGCTCGGCAACGGCGTGCTGCTGTCGCTCGCGCGCTTCATGCGCATCCTCGAAATCGATCCGGTCTCGCGCACGGCGCGGCTGCAGACCGGGGTGCGCAATCTCGCGATTTCGGAGGCCGCCGCGCCGCACGGCCTTTACTACGCGCCCGATCCGTCGAGCCAGATCGCATGCACCATCGGCGGCAATGTCGCCGAAAATTCAGGCGGCGTGCATTGCCTCAAGTACGGCCTGACGGTGCACAACATTCTCAAGCTGCGCGCGTTCACGATCGAGGGCGAGCTGCTGGAGATCGGCGGCGAGGGACTGGACGCCGCCGGCTACGACCTGCTCGCGCTGATGACCGGCTCCGAAGGCATGTTGGCGGTGATTACCGAAATCACGGTCAAGCTGCTGCCGACGCCGGAATGCGCGCAGGTGGTGATGGCCGCATTCGACGACATCGAAAAAGCTGCTGCCGCGGTCGCGAACGTAATCGCCGCCGGCATCGTCCCGGCGGGCCTCGAGATGATGGACCAGCCCGCGACGCGTGCAGTCGAGGAGTTCGTCCACGCCGGCTACCCGACCGATGTCGCGGGCATCCTGCTGTGCGAATCCGACGGCACGCGCGAAGAAGTCGCCGACGAGATCCGCCGCATCCAGGACGTGATGGAAGCCAGCGGCGCCATCCTGATCCGCACCTCGCACGATGAAGCCGACCGGCTCAGATTGTGGGCCGGACGCAAGGCCGCGTTTTCCGCGGTCGGGCGCATTTCGCCCGACTATTACTGCATGGACGGCACGATACCGCGCAAGCGCGTGGGAGAAGTGCTGCGCGGCATCACCGAAATGGAAAAACGGTACGGGCTGCGTTGCGCCAATGTGTTTCACGCGGGGGATGGCAATCTGCACCCGCTGATCCTCTACGACTCCAACGCGCCCGGTGAACTCGAACGCACGGAAGCGTTCGGCGGCGAAATTCTCGAACTTTCGATCAAGGTCGGCGGCACCATTACCGGCGAGCACGGCGTCGGCGTCGAGAAAATCAACTACATGTGTCTGCAGTTCCGGCCTGCGGAACTCGCGGCTTTCCACGGCGTGAAAACCGCATTCGACGAGCACACGCTGCTCAATCCCGGCAAAGCGGTGCCCACGCTCGCGCGCTGCGCCGAGTTCGGCCGCAGGCACGTGCACACCGGGCAGGAGAAGTTTCCCGACCTGCCGAGATTCTAAGTGCCAAATCTCACCGCAATGGCGCAAAGCTGTCCTTTTATTGAGAATCGGGAAAGTGGATGACAAACTTTCCCCTCACCCTGGCCCTCTCCCCGCAAGCGGGGCGAGGGAACGCTCCTTCTCTCCCCGCAAGCGGGGCGAGGGGACACTCCTTCTCTCCCCGCAAGCGGGCGAGGGGACACTCCCTCTCCCGCCTGGGCGGGAGAGGGTTGGGGTGAGGGTGGGGTATCCGCCAACGCAGTTATTCATGGGCGTCAGACACTTTTCCGATCATCAATAAGTTGTTTCTTTGCGTAACCTTCGCGTCTTTGCGATCCATTGATTTGTGATGATGGAAACCATCCTCAAGCAACTGTCGGAAACCATACGCGAGGCTGCCGCCAATCGGACCCCGCTGTGCATCCGCGGCGGCGGCAGCAAGGATTTTTACGGCGGTCCGCTGCGCGGGGAAGCGCTCGAGATTGGCGGCTATCGCGGCATCGTCGACTACGATCCCACCGAGCTCGTGTTCACGGCGCGCGCCGGCACGCCGCTCGCCGAAATCGAGGCCGTGCTGCGAGAAAAAGGCCAGATGCTCGCGTTTGAGCCGCCGCACTTCGGTATCCCGCCCTCACCCCTAGCCCCTCTCCCGCAAGCGGGAGAGGGGAACGTCGTGCCGGCTTCGCCGGATAACAGGATGGCTACGCTGGGCGGCTGCATCGCGGCTGGATTGTCCGGTCCGCGCCGGCCTTATACCGGCGCGGCGCGCGATTTCGTGCTCGGCGTGCGGATGCTCGACGGCACCGGCAACGATCTGCGTTTCGGTGGCCAGGTGATGAAGAACGTCGCCGGCTTCGACGTGTCGCGACTGATGGCAGGCTCCCTCGGCACGCTCGGAGTGATCCTCGAAGTCTCGCTCAAGATGCTCCCGCTGCCGGCGGTGGAAACCACGCTGCGTCTCGCGCAAACCGCCGCCAAGGCCATTGCGCTGGTCAACGAATGGGCTGCTCAGCCGCTGCCGGTCAGCGCCACCGCCTGGACTGACGGCAACCTCGTGCTGCGCCTGTCGGGCGCGGCTGCCGCAGTCGATGCGGCTGCGAAAAAGCTCGGCGGCGAGCACATAACCCCGGAGGCAGCGGCGCGCTTCTGGCATGGCGTCCGCGAGCACACGGACCCGTTCTTCAATAGCGGGCAGCCGCTGTGGCGGTTGTCGCTCAAGTCCACGACCCCGCCGCTCAACCTGCCGGGCACGCAACTGATCGAATGGGGCGGCGCCTTGCGCTGGCTCGCGACTGACGCCGACGCCCGGACCGTAAGCGCCGCCGCGGCGCTCAGTGGCGGCCACGCAACGCTGTTCCGCGCCAGCGACAAGTCAGCGGGAGTGTTTCAGCCGCTGCCGCCGGCATTGCAGACGATCCATCGCAAGCTCAAGCAGACTTTCGATCCCGCCGGCATTTTCAATCCCGGCCGCATGTACGATTGGATGTAGGGGACATACATGGCAAACAACTTTCTCGAGCAACTCGTCGCCGAGTGGTACGAATACCAAGGCTATTTCGTGCGGCGCAATGTGCCGGTCGGCAAACGCACCCGGGGTGGCTGCGAATGCGAACTCGACATCATCGCTTTTGACCCGGTCAAGCGGCACCTCGCGCATATCGAGCCGTCGATGGATGCGGAGAGCTGGGATAAGCGCGAGCGGAGCTTCCGCAAGAAATTCGATGCCGGCCTCAAATACATTCCCGGCCTGTTTCCCGGCGTCGATCTGCCGGAGGAAATCGAACAGATCGCGATTTTCGCGTTCGCGAGCCGCGTCAACCACCCGACACTCGCCGGCCGCAAAGTGCTGCTGGTGTCGGACCTGATGCGCGAAATCATGGAAGACCTGGGCGACAAGAAGATCGCTTCCGCCGCGGTCCCGGAACACCACCCGATCCTGCGCACGCTGCAGTTCGTCGTCGAATACCGCAAGAAGGTTTTCGACACGCTGAGATAGCCGTCAATTTTCAAGATTCGAAAAATGCTTCGTGCGCGCCGATACCCCCTCACCCTAGCCCTCTCCCCCATGGGGGAGAGGGAAATTTCTTCCCTCCCCTTTCCAGGGGGAGGGTTAGGGAGGGGGTCAAGCACGTCAGCCAATTTTGCAAGTCTCGATAGACATGCAAACCAATCTCGCTGATTTCATCAAGGACACACCGGAGGGCCGGGAGGCCGAGGCGATCCTGCGCGCGTGCGTGCACTGCGGATTTTGCACCGCCACCTGCCCGACCTATCAGCTGCTTGGCGATGAACTCGACGGGCCGCGCGGCCGTATCTACCTGATCAAGCAGGTGCTCGAAGGCGCATCTGCCACCGCCAAAACACAACTTCATCTCGACCGCTGCCTCAGCTGCCGCTCATGTGAAACGACCTGTCCTTCGGGAGTGCGTTACGGCCGGCTGCTCGACATCGGACGCCCTATCGTCGATCGCCAGGCCGGGCGCGGCGTGGCCGAGGCTTGCGCCCGCAGGACGTTGCGTGCCGTGATTCCGAAACCGTCACGGTTCGCGCCGCTGCTCAAGCTCGGCCAGACCGCCCGCCCGCTGCTGTACGGAGCATTGAAACGCAAGGTGCCGCCGGCGGCTCGCGCAACGCCGTGGCCGACAGGCTCGCACGCGCGCAGAATGCTGGTGCTCGAAGGATGCGCGCAGCCGAGCCTGTCGCCCAACACCAACGCCGCGGCAGCGCGCGTGCTCGACCGGCTCGGCATTACGCTCATGCGCGCGCCGCGTGCCGGCTGCTGCGGCGCCGTGATGCGGCGCAACATCGATGCCTGGTGGCCGCACATCGAGCACGGCGCGGAGGCGATCGTGATGACTGCGAGCGGCTGCGCAACCATGGTCGCTGAATACGGACACCTGCTCGCGGGCGATCCCGCCTACGCTGAAAAAGCCAAACGCGTTTCAGCGCTCATGAAAGACATCAGCGAAGTCATCGCTGCGGAAAAAGACCAGCTCAAATCTCTTCCGCCTCACGCCTCACGCCTCACGCCTCACGGCAAGGTGGCCTTTCACGCGCCTTGCAGCCTCCAGCACGGCCTCAAAATGAAAGGCAAAGTCGAGGCGCTGCTAGCAAGCCTGGGATTCGAGCTGACGGCGGTGCCGGATGCGCACCTGTGTTGCGGCTCGGCGGGCACTTATTCGATTCTGCAACCCGAACTGTCACAGCAACTGCTGCAGAACAAAGTCACGGCGCTGACCTCGGGCGCGCCGGCCGCAATCGTCACCGCCAATGTCGGCTGCCAGTCGCACCTGCAAACCGCGACTGCGCTGCCGGTTATGCACTGGATCGAAGCGCTTGATGCGCGCATGATGCAAAATTCGCAAGGCGGCGATCGTGCCCGGACCGACGTGAATCAAGTAAACTATCCCACATGAATAAAGTTGCTCCGCGTGCCCTGCGCCTGTCCCTGCGGCAAGCCACGGGGAATTGCAACGGGTGTAGGGTGCGCTTGCGCACCATCCGGCAATCGGTGCGCAAGCGCACCCTACATCGAAATTGATACGGAGAGTTGAGGTGGGTCACATGCGCATGAGTCCGGCAAAGTGTCTCGAGCAATCGCACAGAGGGAATGGGCGGCATCCCGGTGGAAGCCCCGGGCCTGAACGCGGGCGCCCCGCCTTGATACTCGTCGTCGACGACCACCGGACCAATCGCTTCCTGTTGCAGGAAATCCTGAAGGGCCAGGGCTACCGGGTCGCCACGGCCGGCAATGGGGCCGAGGCGCTGCAAAAGGCGCGGCAGAGTCCGCCTGACCTGGTCGTCACAGACATCCTGATGCCGGTGATGGACGGGTTCTCGTTGTGTTGGGAATGGAAGCGCGACGAGCGCCTGAAACGGATCCCGCTCATCTGTTACACCGGGACCTACACCGACGACCGGAACCGGCAGTTCGCGCTCGAGCTTGGCGCGGAGCGGTTCATTATCAACACGGGGAACCCCGAAGACTTGATCAAAGTCATCCGGGAGGTCTTGGAGACGCGCCAGCGCGGCGGTCCGATGGCCGTGCCCCTGCACGTGGCGGAAAACACGGTATATCTCAGGCAGCACAACGAATTGCTGGCCCGCAAGCTGGAAGACAAAATGCGCCAGTTGGAGCAGGCCCATCGCGGACTGCAGCACGACGTCGCCGCGCGCATGCAGGCGGAGAAGGCCAACGCGCAGCTCGCCGCCATCATCGAATCGTCGGATGACGCGATCGTCAGCCGCGCGCTCGACGGCACGATCCTCACCTGGAACGCTGGCGCCGAGCGCCTGTTCGGATGGACCGCCGCGGAAGCCATCGGCCGCAATATCTCGCTGATCGTCCCGCTCGAACTGGAGCAGGAATCGGCGCCTAAGCGGGCGCAGGTGCATGCCGGCCAACCGCTGACGGCGCGCGATACGGTACGCCTCGCCAAGGACGAACGGCGCATCGATGTGTCGGTTACGCCGTCCCCGATCAAAAACGAACGCGGCGAAACAACCGGTGTTTCGCTCATCATCCAGGACATCACCGAGCGCCGCCAGCAGGAGCAGAAGATCGCCCGGTTGAGCCGCATCCACGCGGTCTTGAGCGGAATCAATTCGGTTATCGTACGGGTACGCGACCGCGGGGAATTATTGAAGGAGGCGTGCCGCATCGCTGTTGAGCACGGGCGCTTCGGTATCGCATGGATCAGCGAGTTCGACCCGGCAACGCTGGATGTCACGCGAGTTGCCTGGGCAGCAAGCGATGCCGGCGAGCCACTGGGCGGCGCGAAGTCGAGCGCACGCGCCGATATACCCGCGGGCCAGGGCGTCATCGGACGCGCCATCAGGGAGAAAACACCCGTAGCCTGCAACGACATTGCAGCGGAACCCAATGTTGGAAGCGGCAACCGGGTACGAGCGATTCAGCGGGGCTATCGTTCCATTATCTGTCTGCCTCTGTTGGTGGAAGGCGCCGTCTGGGGAACACTCACGCTGTACGCAAAGGAGCCTGATTATTTCACCGACGACGAGGTGAAACTGCTCAGCGATCTGGCGGGAAACATATCGTTTGCATTGGAACTCCTTCGCACGCAGGAAAAGCTCGATTACCTCGCGTACCATGACGCGCTGACCGGTCTGCCCAACCGGGCGCTTTTTGACGACCGCCTGACGCAACAAATTCGCATTGCGAGCCACGACCATAGCATGGTGGCGCTGGTGCTGGTCGACCTCGAGCGGTTCCAGGTCATTAACGACACCCTCGGCGTAAGCGCGGCCGACCGCCTGCTTAAACTCGTCGGGGAACGGCTGGTTGGCGTCATATTCGCTCGCGACAGCCTGGCGCGGGTCCATGCCGACGTCTTTGCCGCCCTGCTTTCGGGGGTCGCGGACGAAGCAGGCATTGCCCGCATCGTGGAAGACAAGATCATGGGTTGCCTGGTACCGCCGTTTGCGTTCGAGGGGCAGGAGCTGCGCGTCGCGGCGCGGGCCGGGGTGGCCCTGTTTCCCGGCGATGCCACCACGCCGGATGCGCTGTTCAGTGACGCCGAGGCAGCGCTCAATCAGGCCAAGGCGTCAGGCGAGCGCTATCTTTTTTACGCGCCGCAGATGAATGCGCGGGTCGCCGGCAGGCTCAAGCTCGAAAACAAGCTGCGGCTGGCGGTGGAGCGCAACGAATTCGTGCTTTATTACCAGCCCAAGATCGATTTGCACGAACAACGCGTCACGGGGCTCGAAGCGCTGATCCGGTGGAACGATCCCGGCCAGGGACTGGTGCCGCCCGCACTGTTCATCCCGGTGCTCGAAGAAACCGGCATGATCGTCGAAGTGGGCGCATGGGTACTGAAGCAGGCGGTGGCGCAATATGCCGAGTGGCGGGCGGCGGGTATCCAGCCACCGCGGATCGCG
>JACPTJ010000390.1 GCA_016192835.1 Betaproteobacteria bacterium | reverse complement strand
GAACCACCGGTACGGGCGGCACTGCCGGCGCTATGCGCGCTGCCGGCGGCGCTGCGGCGGGTTTGGCCGCGGGTTTCCTGGGTGCCGCCTTTTTCCTGGCCGCAGGCTTCTTCTTGGCGGTCTGCGCGGGCTTTTTCCTGACTGCCGTTTTTCCGGCCACGGATTTCCTGCGTGCCGGCCTGGATTTCCTGGCAGCGATTACTTTCCTCTTCCGGGGAGCGGTTTTTTTCTGCGCGGCCTTCTTCTTTGCGGGTTTCCTTTTCGCTTTAGCCATTTACGGCCTCCTTTCAAGGTTAACTAGTGTAAAGCGAACAGCGCCTTGCTTGCCAGATCGCGATAAAGCACGTCCGGATCGAGCTTGATGCCGCCTTCCCAAATCACCGTATTTTCAACGGGGTCGACCTCGACCCGGTTGAAAGTGTCGATGTCGCACAACATCCGGAAATACGCCGTGTGCACGAGATCGCCGAGGTAGACGCGCCCTTCGAGCCCATCGGCGAATTTCAGCCACAACGTGTAATTATCCTCGGCACGACATTCGGTAATCGTATGCGTGCGGCGCCGATTTCTTGGATATCTTTTCGCGAGCAAGCTTAATCCCAATTGAGCGCGCCTCCTGTCTGATATTCAATCACGCGGGTTTCGAAGAAATTACGCTCCTTCTTGAGATCGGTCATTTCCGACATCCAGGGGAACGGGTTGGTCGCCCCTTCGTGCAGCGGATCCAGCCCGATCTGCTGGCAGCGCCGGTTGGCGATGAAACGCAAATACTCCTTGAACATCGGCGCATTGAGCCCGAGCACGCCTCGCGGCATGGTGTCCTCCGCATAACGGTACTCGAGGTCGACCGCCCTGCGCATGATTTCGCGGATTTCCTCACGGAACTCCTGCGTCCACAAGTGCGGGTTTTCCATCTTGATCTGGTTGATCAGATCGATGCCGAAATTGCAGTGCATCGATTCGTCGCGCAGGATATATTGGTATTGCTCAGCGGCGCCGCTCATCTTGTTCTGGCGCCCGAGCGCAAGGATCTGCACGAAGCCGACGTAGAAGAAGAGCCCCTCCATGATGCAGGCGAACACGATCAGGCTTTTCAGGAGTTTCTGGTCGGCGTCCGGCGTGCCGGTCCGGAAGTGCGGATTGGTCAGCGTGTCGATGAACGGAATCAGGAACTCGTCCTTGTCGCGAATGCTCGCAATCTCGTGGTAGGCGTTGAACACCTCGCCTTCGTCGAGGCCCAGGCTCTCGACGATGTACTGGTAGGCGTGCGTGTGGATCGCCTCTTCGAACGCCTGACGCAGCAAATACTGGCGGCATTCGGGCGCCGTGATGTGACGGTACGTGCCGAGCACGATGTTGTTGGCCGCGAGCGAATCGGCGGTGACGAAAAAGCCGAGGTTGCGCTTGACGAGACGGCGCTCGTCTTCAGTCAGCCCGTTGGGGTCCTTCCACAACGCAATGTCGCGGCTCATCTGGATTTCCTGCGGCATCCAGTGATTGGCGCACGCGGACAGATACTTCTCCCACGCCCATTTGTATTTGAACGGCACGAGTTGATTGACATCGGTCTGGCCGTTGATGATGCGCTTGTCGGCAACGTTGACGCGGCGAAGTTGCGCCGGCGCAACCGCCGCCAGCGCGGCAGCCGGATCCCGCGGCAGCATTTCAGCCCGCGGCACGACACCGGCCAGCGGCTGCAGCCCCGCCGCGGCAAGACCGCCGCCGTGAGTCACGCTTTCTTCGAATTGCAACATGGGTTATCTCCTTTATAGATGTTATGGGTGGACGACGATCGACAACCGGCGCGCCCTTTATGCGTGTTATCGGTGGGATTGCGCCGCATGGATTTCCAGCCGCTCATTGGCACGCCTCGCATTCGGGATCGAGGATGGAGCACATTTTCGGCTGTTCGTCCGCGCCGGCTCCGAGCGCGCCGCCGTCGGCGGGCACCGCGTTCAACGCGCCGGCCTTGACGGTCGATTTCTCGGCGTGCGTGGCGCCGAGCGTGCGCAGGTAGTAGGTGGTCTTCAGCCCGCGCAGCCAGGCGAGCTTGTAGGTCTCGTCGAGCTTCTTGCCCGATGCGCCCGCCATGTAGATGTTGAGCGACTGCGACTGGTCGATCCATTTCTGGCGCCGCGCCGCGCATTCGACCAGCCACGTCGCATCGACTTCGAAAGCGGTCGCGTAAAGGCTGCGGATTTCCGGCGCAATGCGGTCGATCTTCGCGAGCGTGCCATCGAAATACTTGAGATCCGCGATCATCACCTCGTCCCACAGGTTGAGCCGCTTCAGGTCCTCGACCAGATACTCGTTGGCGACCGTGAATTCGCCCGACAGGTTCGATTTCACGTAGAGATTCTGATAGGTCGGCTCGATCGACTGCGACAGCCCGGTGATATTGGCGATGGTCGCGGTCGGCGCGATTGCGATGCAATTCGAGTTGCGCATGCCGACCTGCTTGATGCGCGTGCGCAGCCGCTCCCAGTCGAGCGTCGCCGACGGGTCGACTTCGACGTAGCCGCCGCGCTCCGCGGCCAGCAGCCGCAGCGACTCGTGCGGGAAGATACCCCGGTCCCACAGCGAGCCCTTGAACGTCGAGTACGGCCCGCGCTCTTCGGCAAGATCGGCGGAGGCCGAGTATGCGGTGTAGGCGATCGCCTCCATCGAGCGGTCGGAGAAATCCACCGCCGCCTGCGAGGCGTAGGGAATGCGCAGCCGGTGCAGGCAATCCTGGAAGCCCATGATGCCGATGCCCACCGGGCGGTGCTTGAAGTTCGAGTTGCGCGCTTTGTTGACCGAGTAGTAGTTGAGGTCGATCACGTTGTCGAGCATGCGCATCGCGGTGCCGACGGTGCGCTTCAGTTTTTCGAGGTCGAGCTGGCCCGTCGCGACGTCGAGGTGAGCGGGCATGTTGACCGAGCCCAGATTGCATACCGCGATTTCGTCCTCGTTGGTGTTCAGCGTGATCTCGGTGCACAGGTTGGAGCTGTGCACGACGCCGGCGTGGCTTTGCGGCGAGCGGATGTTGCACGGGTCCTTGAAGGTGATCCACGGGTGCCCGGTCTCGAACAGCATCGTCAGCATCTTGCGCCACAACTGCGCCGCCGGGATCTTCTTGTAGAGCTTCAACCCGCCCCTGGCGGCCTGCTGTTCGTAGCCGAGGTAGGCCTGCTCGAACGCCCGTCCGAACTTGTCGTGCAAGTCGGGCACATCGGAGGGCGAAAACAGCGTCCACTCCCCGTTTTCCATCACGCGCTTCATGAAGAGATCCGGAACCCAGTTCGCGGTGTTCATGTCGTGGGTGCGGCGGCGGTCGTCGCCGGTATTCTTGCGCAGTTCGAGGAATTCCTCGATGTCGAGGTGCCAGGTTTCGAGATACGAGCACACCGCGCCCTTCCTCTTTCCGCCCTGGTTCACCGCGACCGCAGTGTCGTTCACCACCTTGAGGAACGGCACCACGCCCTGCGACTTGCCGTTGGTGCCCTTGATGTGGGCCCCCAGCGCGCGCACCGGCGTCCAGTCGTTGCCGATGCCGCCCGCGTATTTCTGCAGCATCGCATTTTCCTTGATCGCTTCGTAAATGCCGTCGAGATCGTCGGCAACGGTCGTGAGATAGCAGCTTGCGAGCTGCGAGCGGCGGGTTGCCGAATTGAACAGCGTCGGCGTCGAGCTCATGAAATCGAACGAGGAGAGCACGTTGTAGAACTCGATCGCGCGCGCTTCGCGCTGGCCGGCGGGCTCGTTTAACGCAAGCCCCATGGCGACCCGCATGAAAAACGTCTGCGGCAGTTCGATGCGCTGGCCGCCGACGTGCAGGAAATAGCGGTCGTAGAGAATCTGCAGGCCGAGATAGCCGAACTTGAGGTCGCGGTTGGCGTCGAGCGCGGCGCCGAGGCATTTGAGATCGTAGTTCGCGATCCGCTCGTCGAGCAGCTCGGCTGCGATGCCTTTTTCGATCAGCCGCGGGAATACGTCCGCGTAGCGCGTCTGCATTTCGGACTGCATGACTTCCTCGCCGATCGTCTCGAGCCGCAGCGTGTGCAGCAGCAACCGTGCGGTAGCGTAGCTGTAAGCCGGGTCTTTTTCGATCAGCGCGCGCGCCGACAGTATCAGCGACTTGCGCACCTCGGCGATCGGCACGCCTTCGTAGAGGTCCTTGAGCGTGCCCTGCAGGATCAGCTGCGGATCGACCGCGCTGCCGAGACCTTCGCATGCGTCCCGAACCAGCGTGTTCAACCGCGCCATGTCGAGCGGGCACGTGTTCCCGTCCTCGGTGACATTGATCGCCCGCTGCGCCGCGGCGTCTTGCGCCTGCGTGTCGCGCTGGCGCGCGCGCTCCTGCGAGCGTTGTTCCCGGTACAACACATAGGCGCGCGCGGTTTCGTGCTCGCCGGAGCGCATCAGGACGAGCTCGACCTGGTCCTGAATGTCCTCGATGTGGAAAGTGCCGCCGCTGGGCTGGCGCCGCAGCAGCGCGTTCACCACCGCTTCGGTCGACTTTGCGACGAGTTCGCGCACGCGGGCGCTGGCCGCGCCCTGACCCCCGTTGACGGCGATGAAAGCTTTGGTCATCGCGATCGAAATCTTGGACGGCTCAAAGCCGACGACCGCGCCGTTGCGCCGGATGACTTTGTGGTCGCTGTAGCGGGATTGCGCTGCGGGCGGCGCCTCCTCCGGTGCAAAGTTGACAGTGGGTGTTACGACGGGGGCGTCGGTGGCTAGCTGCATGGAGGTCTCTCCTTTATTCGTACGTTTCGGCGTTTTTTTGTGCGGTACTGCTCGAGTCAGCCGGCAACACCAAACCACTATATGTTGTGTTGGAGTTTGGTGTTACGACTAATTCTAGTAGCTCGATTTGGAGAGCGCAATAGCTTTTTTTGGGACTTTTTTTTGCCCCCTTGGAAGTGGCTGAAAATGGCCCGGACCGGACCGTTGTTACGCGGAAAATCTGCTTAAACCTGAAAAAATCATTTAGCCGCAGATGAACACAGATAAACACAGATCTATCATCATCTTTCCAACTTCATTACATCCACCTGTTTGGTGAACGCTCAATCCCCAATAAGTCACGCAATTATCAGCGTTTATCTGTGTTTATCTGTGGTTATCTGTGGTTAACTGCCGTTTCTAGGTTAAAAAATGCCCAGAAAAAACCGCGGAATAGCGCCACATGCGGCTTGGCGGAAGTGTGGCGCCGCAACAATCGCGGCCGGCTTAACCGATCATCGAACGGTAACGCGCCCAGTCGAAGCACGGCCCCGGATCGGTCTTGCGCCCCGGCGCGATGTCGGAATGGCCGACACTGTGTATGCCGGGATAGTCCGTTGCGAGCGCGCGCGCAAGCCCGGCGAGCCGCTCGTATTGCGCGTCCTCGAATGGCACGCCGTCCGTGCCTTCGAGTTCGATGCCGAGGGAAAAATCGTTGCAGCGGCTGCGCCCGCGCCAAGTTGACTCGCCCGCGTGCCACGCGCGCTGTCCGCATGGCACGAACTGGAGCAGCTCGCCGTCGCGCCGGATCAGGAAGTGCGCAGACACCCTGCGCCCGGCAATCTCGCGATAATACGGATGCGCGCCCGGATCGAGCCGATTGGTGAACAACTCGACAATGCCCGGCCCGCCGAATTCTCCCGGCGGCAGGCTGATGTTGTGGATCACCAGCAACTCGATCGCACTTCCCGCGGGACGCTCGTCGCAGTTGGGCGAAGGGATATGGCGGATTCCAGCGATCCAGCCGGATTCATCCATGGTCATCGGCGTTCGCTACGGGACATGAGGAGTCAAGCTGCTATTTGATCCCCAACCGCTCCATGCGGTAACGCAGCGCGCGGAAAGTTATGCCGAGCAATTTCGCGGCGGCGGTGCGGTTGTAGCGCGTTTTCTCCAGCGCCTGCAGGATCGCCTCTTTTTCGACGCGATCGAGGTGCTCCTGCAGTGGCAGCCCGGAGAGATCGCCGGCAGCGCCCTCGGCGCCTTCCGCCGGAGGCGTCAGTTGCAGGTCCGCGGTTTCGATTGCGTCGCCTGAGCACAGCGCGAGCGCGCGCTCGAGGATGTTTTCGAGCTCGCGCACATTGCCGGGGAACTGATAGTCCTGCAGCGCCACGAGCGCCGCGGGCGACAGCGCCGGCACCGTTCCAACGCCGTCCTCCTGCGCGCTCCTGCGCAGGATCTCGCGCGCGAGCATCGGAATATCGTCGCGCATCTCGCGCAGAGACGGCATTCTGAGTTCGATCACGTTGAGCCGGTAATACAGGTCCTGGCGGAATTTGCCGTCTCTCACCGCATCGGCAAGCAGGTGGTGTGTCGCGCTGATGATGCGCACATCGACGTTTTCCTCGCCGGTAGAACCGACCTTGCGCACCTTTTTTTCCTGGATCGCGCGCAGCAGCTTGACCTGCATCTGGATCGGCAGGTCGGCGACTTCGTCGAGGAACAATGTGCCATTGTTCGCTGCCTGGAAAAACCCGTCGCGGTCCTGGTCCGCGCCTGTGAACGCGCCCTTCTTGTAACCGAAGAATTCGCTTTCCATCAGATTTTCGGGAATCGCGCCGCAATTGACCGGCACAAACGGCGCCTCGCGGCGCGGGCCCTTCAGGTGCATCAGCCGCGCAGCAACCTCCTTGCCGCAACCGGATTCGCCGCTGATGTGCACCGGCGCCTGGCTGCGGGCGAGCTTGTCGATCATCTGCCGCGTCTGCCGCATCAGCGCCGAGTCGCCGAGCAATACCGGGAAGCCGCCGG
>JACPTJ010000015.1 GCA_016192835.1 Betaproteobacteria bacterium | reverse complement strand
GGCAAGCGCTGACAATTTGAGGAGCAGGGCAAACGCCAGGCCCAGTACGCCATAGCTGCCGACACGCGAGTCTTTCATGATGGCGAGAATCTGCGGCCGGTCCCGCCCACCGCCAAAACCGTCGCAGGTATCGGTGAGGCCATCTTCGTGAAAACCGCCGGTAAGCAGAATGCCCGAGAGCATGGCGAGCAGCACCGCAATCGGCTGCGGAAACACGCGCAGAGTAAGAACAAAGACTACGCCGGTGAACAGCCCAACGAGAATACCTACCAGCGGGAAGTAGCGCGAGGCGTCGTTCAACTGGCGCTCGGAATAACCTACCCAGCGCGGCACTGGCAGGCGCGTGAAATACTGTATCGCCGTCAAAACGAGGCGTAGCTGATAGCCCAGGACGTTCACCGTCAAGGCTCCGACTTGTTGCTCACGCCGGCAGCGTCGAAGCTCGCCATCTCGTTCAGGAAATTTACCGCCAACTGCAAAAGCGGGTAGCACGCTGCCGCACCGGTGCCTTCGCCCAGGCGCATGCCGAGCGCGAGCAGCGGCTCGCCGCCGAGCAGATCAAGCATGCGGCGATGCCCCGCTTCGGCGGACACATGCGCGAATACGCAGTATTCGAGCACGGCGGGATGGAGCCTGCTCGCCACCAGCAGCGCGCTGGTGGCGATGAAACCGTCCACCAGGATGGCCATCTTCGCTTCCGCCGCGGCGAGAAACGCCCCCGCCATCATCGCGATCTCGAAGCCGCCGTACTCGACGAGCGCTTCAAGCGGCGTGAGCGGCCCAGGGCATCGCGCCGCGGCACGTTCTAGGATCGCCCGCTTGCGCGCCAAGCCGGTATCGTCCAGACCCGCACCACGCCCAACGCAATCGACAAGCGGCACGCCACCGATGCGATGCAGCAGCAGGGAGGCCGATGCGGTATTGCCGATCCCCATCTCGCCAAAGCCGATGACGTTAGTGCCATGGACGGCGCACTCACCCACGAGCCGCACTCCCGTCTCCATGGCGCGCACGCACTGCGCGGCGCTCATGGCCGGCTCGTGCACATAATTGGCGGTGCCGTGCGCGATTTTGCAATTGCGCAGTGCGGCCTGCGCCGGGAAATCGTGGTTCACGCCGGCATCGATTACCTGCACCGCAATATCCGCCTGGCGGCTGAAGACGTTGATCGCCGCACCGCCCGCAAGAAAGTTATGCACCATTTGCCAAGTCACGTCCTGGGGATAGGCGCTGATGCCCTCGGCGACCGCGCCGTGGTCGGCGGCGAACAGCAGTATCTGCGGCCGCTCGAGCTTCGGCGATTCGGTCTGCTGGATGAGACTGATTTGCAACGCCAGCGATTCCAGGCGGCCTAGCGCGCCGAGCGGCTTGGTCTTGGTGTCGATTTTCCCGCGTAGTGTGGCCTCCAGCGTGCGCGAAGGCCGAGCAATTGCGAAGTCCATGGCTGCTTCCAAAGCGGCGGGCGTCTTCACCATTCCACTCCTTTTTGTGCGCGTATGCCTTGGTGGAAAGCGTGCTTCACCAACGTCATTTCGGTGACGGTGTCGCCCGCCTGGATGATTTCGGGCGGCGCGGCGCGGCCGGTGATCACCACATGCTGCATGAGTGGTCGCGCGCGCAAATCGGCCAATACTTGCTGCACGTCAAGGTAGCGGTACTTGAGCACAATGTTGAGTTCGTCGAGCAACACCAAGCCCAAGCCGGGGTCGGCGAGCATGCGCCGCGCATGGTCCCAACCCGCCTCGGCTTTACGCATATCGCGCTCCCGGTCCTGCGTCTCCCAGGTGTAGCCATCGCCGGCAATGTGAAATTCCACCTCGTTTGGAAAGCGGCGGAAGAACTGCTCCTCGCCGGTCGGGATCGCACCCTTGATAAACTGCACCACACCGACCTTCATGCCATGACCGAGCGCGCGCGCCACCATGCCGAAGCCCGAGCTCGATTTTCCCTTGCCGTTGCCGGTGGTGACGATGAGCAAGCCGGCGTCGCGTTGCGCGTCTTGCATTTTTTGATCGACTACGACCTTCTTGCGCCGCATGCGCGCCTGGTGGCGCTCGTTGATGTTCCCGGCCTGGTTATCTTCCGTCATGTTCACTCCGCTATGAATAAAATCCGGCCGGCCGTCTCGATACGCGCGACGCGGTGGCCAAACGCACACCACAGATCGGGCTCGGTCATTACCTCGCTGACCGGTCCTTGCAGTACCGCCCCCTGAGGCGTGAGAATCAGGGCGTGGCTGGCAAAGCGCGCTGCCAGGTTGAGATCATGCACCGAAAACAGCACGCCTTTGCCGCGCTCGCGGGCCAGGTTGCCAAGATGCCGCAGCACCAGCACCTGATGATGCAGATCGAGGTGCGACACCGGCTCATCGAGCAATAGTAGTGGCGGGTCCTGCGCGAGCAACGCCGCCAGCGCTACGCGCTGGCGCTCGCCACCGGACAGCGTCAGCACGTCGCGCGACTCGAATCCGGCGAGATCCACCGCGTCGAGCGCGGCCAGCGCAATCTCGCGCTCGCCCTCGCCTTCCCATTGCCAGCGCGCGAGATGCGGATGACGCCCCATCATTACGCCGTCCAACACGCTGGCGCTGAAGGCGTCGTGCAGCGTTTGCGGCAGGAAACCGCGCAGCCGCGCAGCTTGGGCAAGAGGCCAGGCGCCCAGCGCCTTGCCGGCCAGCCATACCCAACCGGCTTGCGTTTTGCGCAAGCCCACCAAGGTGTGCAGGAAAGTGGTCTTGCCTGAGCCGTTCGGACCGAGCAGGCACCATATCTCGCCGGGATTGAGCTGAAAACTCAGCTCGCGAACCAGCGCGCGTTCACCCACGTGCAGCGTCAAGTCCCGCACCTCGAGCAGCGGCGCGCTCATCTTTTTCTCGGGTTGCGCATGAGCAGAAACATGAAGGCCGGCACGCCGATGAGCGCGGTGATCACGCCTACCGGCAACTGCTGCGGCGCGATGACAGTGCGTGCCGCGGTGTCGGCAAGCAAAAGCAGCGTCCCACCCGCGAGCGCGCAGGCCGGCAGCAGGACGCGCTGATCGTTGCCGAGCGCAAGGCGCAGCGCATGCGGCACCACCAGTCCGACGAACCCAATGGTGCCGGCGGTGGTCACCGCCAGTGCCGTGGCCACCGACGCGATCAGGTAGACTGTGCGGCGCAGGCGTGTCACGCGCACCCCGAGCGAATGTGCCAGCGCTTCGCCGCGCAGCAACACGTTGAGGTCGCGCGCCGCTGGGTAGATGACAGCGAGCGTAGCCGCCAGCACCAACAGAGCGGGCAGCCACGATTCCGCACCGTTCAGGTCTCCCATAAGCCAGAACAGCATGCCGCGCAGTTTGGCCTCGGGCGCCACGGTAAGCATTACAGTGATAATGGCCCCCCAGCCAGCGGCGAGTACCACGCCGGTGAGCAGCAAGCGCGGCGAAGCGTCAAGCGCGCCGACCATTTGCTGGCGCGCGAAATCGCGCCGGGCGAGCGCGAACACCAGCAGGATCGCAGCGAGCGCCCCGATTGCCGCGCCGAAATTTATGGCGAGCACGCCTAGCCCGGCCAGCATTGCGCCCAGCGCACCGACCGCTGCACCGCCCGACAGGCCCAGCACATAGGGATCGGCGAGCGGATTGCGCAGCAGGATTTGCATCAGTGCGCCGGCCAGCGCGAGCAACCCCCCGGTGGCGAATGCAGCCAGCGCGCGCGGCAGACGCAACTTTACGACGATCTCGCTGGCCAGGCTGTCGTTGGAGGAGAACAGTAACTGCAACAGATCAAGCATCGCCACCTGGCTGCTGCCGATAGCCAGCGCGAGCGCGAACGTGGCGAGTGCGCACCCCACGAGCAACAGCCAGATGAGCAGTGCGCGTCGCAAGGATCCTCCCTATTGCTGCCAGGCAAGCGAGGCGAACAACCCCCGCCCCGGCGTGTTGAAGCCATGAGCGACTTGGTAGTGCTCATCAAAGGCATTTTCCAGCCGCGCCGCAATGAACGTGCTTTTCGAGAGAGGGTAGCGCGCGGTCAGGTTGACGACGGTGTAACCGCCCAGCGTCACCGGCGCGCCGCTGACGATGTTGTTGTCCGGACGCGAGCTGCCGACGATCGTTTCCGCGCCCAGCCGCCAGCCGGAAAGCGTGGTATTCACTGACAGGTTGCCGAAGGTCTTGCCGCGGCGGCGTAACTGGGCGCCGGTCGCGGTGTTGATCGGGTCCTGTGCCGTCAAGCTCGCGCGGATATCCCAGCCGTCGAACTGGCCGGTGTAACTAAGCTCGGCGCCTTCGACGCGCGCCTGCCCGATGTTCAGTGATTGGAAAACGCCGGGCGCCACCGCTACGGACTGGATCAGGTTCCGGTACTCGGTGTGGAACAGCGCCAGCCGCAGCAGATGCGTGCCGGCAGCGTACTGCAAACCGAGTTCGTTGCTCAGGGCCTTCTCGGGCTGCAGGCCGGGATTGCCGAATCCCGGGAAGAACAACTGATTGAAGGTCGGCGCCGTGAACGCGTTCGAGCGCATCGCCGTCAGTTTCCAGCGCGGGTTGATTTCGTAGCCGTAGCCCGTGAGCCACGTATTGGCGCCGCCGAAATCCGAATACTGATCGCGGCGGATGCTCGCCTGTAATTGATGCGCGTTGAGACAACCGCTGTAGGCAAGCACCGCGCCGTTCACCTTGCGTCCGGTCACCTGGTAGACGGTGGTACTGTCCACTCGTTGCTGCTGGCGTTCCAATCCTGCGGTGATGACATGTCCTCTGGCCAGGCTGAAATCGTTCTGCCACAGGTATTGCATATTCTCGGTGTTGAAGCGCCCCGTCCTCGCGCCGTTCGTAAAGCTTGTCGACTTGTCAGCACCCTGCGCGACGGTAACGCGCGATTTCCATGACGAGGTGAATTGATTTTCCGAGGAGAGAGCGTAGCTCGACAGCGTAGCATCCAGAGTGTGGAGATTGGTGGGCGTGCCGAAAGCGCTGTCGAATTCGACCTTGCCGGCACTTTGGTAGGCGCGCAGACCGATCTCGTGTCCGGCGGCGAGGCGTTGCGAGAGTTGTCCGGAGAAACTCTCGTTCCGGTAACCGTCGTTGTCGGGATTGGCTCTGGGCGCCTGGCGCGTATCGATCGCTGAAAAACCGTTGGTCTGAAACCGCGAAACATTCAGGCTGAAACGCGTGTCATCGACGCCGCCGCTATACCCGCCCGAAACGCGGTTGGTGCCACGCGAGCCCGCCATCGCCCGCGCTTCGGCGCGCGGTGCGCCGTAACCTTGTTTGGTAAATATCTGGATCACGCCGCCAATGGCATTGGCGCCGTACAGGGCAGAAACGTTGCCGCGCACGATCTCGACCCGCTCGACCTGATCCAGCATCACGTGCTCAATCGAGGTCGTGCCTAGCGTGGCCGAGCCCACGCGCACGCCGTCGATCAGGATCAGCGTCTGACGGCCATCTCCACCGCGCATGAAGATGCTGCTCGAGGTGCCGATACCACCATTCTGCACAAACTCGAAGCCGGCTTCGCGGCGCAGCAGACTTGGTAGATCGGCGGCCTGTGACTCGCGGATGTCTTTTTGCGTGATCACCGTGGTATGGGCAATGGTGTCGGTCAGCGGCTGGTCCAGCCGCGAAGCGGTGACCACCACCTCGGGGGCAAGAACAATTTCCTGCGGTTGCGCCAAAACCGGCATGGAAAGCGAAAAGAACAGCGAGCCAACCAAATGCAATTGAATTGGGCGTGGATTGCCCATAGGTGTTCTCCCTTAGCTGGCCAGCGTCCCCGCTGGCCGATACGTAACGTGAAGCGCCAGGGGAGAAGGTCGGAAGGCAAGGGCGGCGCCGCCAGGCGCATCACTCGCGTACCGACAGCAGCCTCCCGCAACCGCGTCGCCTGTTTTCTGGCCGGTCTCCGGGCTGACAAGTCTTGATGCGCTTACCTTCCCACGGCATGACGCCGCAGTGGTTCGAGACCCGGGGAGGGTCTCGTGGAGCGCACCCGCACTTGCTTACCGTTGCGGGGGCAGCACAGGTTGCCGAATAACCCGGTTCCTGTTTCCCGTTTAACCCGGGCCGCCGAGGCAGCCCGGACACCAAAAAACTACCGGTGAGTATACACAGTACCGAGTTTGGTTGCCACGGCAATCCAAGGAAACTCTGTTTAAGAATCCGTTGCGAAAAGATTCCATGGGCGATGCTTTAATCGGGACTCAAGATTCGTTCCCTTTGGGTTCAATGCTTTAAGCGTTGTCGGCACGAATTGCAAAAGAGCAACGCGACCCTGCGATCGTGTTGCCGATTGCCGTCAAGATCGGAGTAACCGCGTTTCTCGCCATCGCCGCGGCCGCGGTGATGATGGTGCTGCGGCACAATGGATTCCTTGCGGTCGTCAGCGGCTTGATCGTCGCCGCGCTTGCAAGGAGCATGGGGATATGATCGCCGGTGCTGCTTAAGCTTCCGGCGCGAGGCATTTGCCTTGCACCAGGAACTGCTCAAAGACCTCGGGCGGCACCGGCGGGCTGAACAAATAGCCTTGCATGGCATCGCATTGGTGGGCCCGCAAAAAGTCCAGCTCCTCCTGGGTTTCCACTCCCTCGGCAATCACCTTCATGTCCATGCTGTGGGCGAGATCGATCACTGCCCTCACGATGTCAGCATCACGCGACTTGGCGCCGATGCCCTTGACAAACGACTGGTCAATTTTCAGCGTTTTGGGTGGAAACTGTTTCAGTTCACTGAGCGGGGAATGCCCGGCTCCAAAATCTTCCATCGAGACCTGGACCATCAGGCTGCTGAGGGTGTCGAACACCGCGCTGTTGACGCCGAGATTGCGCATGGCCATCTGCTCGGTGATTTCCACGTCCAGCCATTCCGGCGCCAGGCCGGTTTCGCTCATGACCTTGGTGACCTGAGTCACAAAATCCTCCTGCCTGACCTGGCGCGCCGCGAGATTGACGGCGACGCGCAGCGGGTATCCCCGCAAATGCCAGGCCTTGACTTGGGTGCAGGCCGTCCGCAGCACCGATAAGCCCAGGGGCACGATCAACCCGGTTTCTATTGCCACGGCGATAAATCCTGCCGGAGAGATCAGTCCCTGCTCCGGATGTTGCCAGCGAACGACGGCTTCCGCGCCGAAAATCTTGCCGCTGCGCAGGTCCACCAGCGGTTGGTAATAGACGATGAACTCGTGCTGGTCCAGGGCCTGCCGCAGGTTCCGTTCGAGGGTCAGTCGCTTGCTGGCCCTGACCTTCATGGCCGGCGTGCAGAGCTGGTACGTGTTCCCCCCCTGGTTTTTCGCGCGGTACATCGCCGAATCGGCGTTCTTCAGCAGCGTGGCAGCGTCCGTCCCGTCCGCGGGATACAAACTGATGCCTACGCTCGTGCCGATCGCCAACTCCTGATCATCCACCACAAAGGGATGCGTAAAGGCGTCAAGGATTTTGTGCGCGGACCTCGCCGCATCGTCTGCCTGCGCCAGTTCCGGCAGCAGTATGGTGAACTCATCGCCGCCCAGGCGCGCCACCGTATCGCCTGATCGGATGCACGCTTTCAGCCGGTCTCCCACCCGCTGCAGCAGCAGGTCGCCTTTGGCATGGCCAAGACTGTCGTTCACGACCTTGAAGCCGTCCAAATCCAGAAGCATGACTGCGAGAAGCTTGCGTTTACGGCGCGCCTGGGTGAGGGCAAGCTCGAGACGGTCCAGGAACAGTCGGCGATTGGGCAACTTGGTCAACTCATCGTGATAGGCCAGATCGCGGATCTGCTCCTGTGCCCGCTTGCGTTCGATGGCGTAGCGGATGGCGCGCACCAGCAGGTTGCCGTTGATCTGCCCCTTGACGAGATAATCCTGCGCGCCTGCCTGAACCGCCTCGACCGCAAGGGTGTCGTCCTCGATTCCCGTCAGCACCACGATGGGTATTTCCGGCCTGTGCGCGTGCACTGTGTGTATGGTCTCGAGACCCTGGCTGTCTGGCAGCGAGAGGTCCAACAGGACCACATCAACGTTGTCCTTGGAAAGTTGCCGGACCCCGGTCGCGAGACTTCCGGCTCGCGCGAGGTCGAATCGAACCGCGGTGGCTTCGGTCAGCGCGTCCCGGATCAGATGCACGGCATCTTCATTGTCTTCGATGAGAAGAACGCGCATCCGCTTCACCTTTCCGGCTGGCATGAACCCGGCGACCCATTTATAGATCAGCGTATACGGGGTGTCAACCGCGTTTCCCGCCGTCGCCGCGAACGCAATGATGACGGTTTTGAGCCATAATGGTTTCCTCGCGGTCGATGAGGTCATTTTGCGACATTACGGTATAGGGAGGAAACGATGAACATCAAGTCATGGTGCGTGCTGGTGCTTGCGTCGCTGGCAGCGCTTCCCGCTGGCCCGGTCGTCGCGCAGGAATTTCCCTCGAAGAACGTGCGGCTCATCGCTCCCTTTCCGCCCGGCGGGGCGGTCGACCTCATCGCGCGCACGCTGGCGCCGTCGTTGATTCAGGCGTGGGGCCAGAACGTGATCGTCGAAAACCGGGCCGGGGCCAACACCGTGATCGGCGCCGAAGTGGTGGTGCGCGCGCCGGCGGACGGGCATACCATGCTGCTGATGGCGTCCAGCTTCACGATCAACCCCCTGGTGCGGTCGAATATGCCGTACAACACGTTGAAGGATTTCACCGGCGTCACGCGCCTCGCGTCAAACCCGCTGGTGATTTCCATCCATCCATCGCTGCCGGCGAAGAGCGTCAAGGAGCTGGTCGCGCTGGCGCGCGCTCACCCGGGCGAGCTCACGTTCGCGACCGCCAGCATCATAGGCGGGCAGCGCCTCACCATGGAGCGGTTCAGGGAGGCGGCCCGGATCAATCTCGTCAACGTGCCCTATAACGGCGGTGCGCCCGCGACGATCGCGGTCATGGGCGGGCACAGTTCGATGCTGATTGCGAATATCTCGGAAAGCGCGCCGCACATCGCTACGGGCAGACTGCGCGGCGTCGCCGTGACTTCGCTCGCGCGCTCCGGGCAGCTGCCGGATGTTCCCACGATTGCGGAATCCGGCTATGCCGGGTTCGAGGCGCTGAACTGGTTCGGCGCGGTGGCGCGCAGCGCGACACCCAGGACGGTGATCGAACGGCTGAGCGCGGACATCGGGCGGGCGCTGCAGCTTCCCGAAGTGAAGGACGTTCTGGGCAAGCAGGGCCTGGTCGCCGCGGCCACGAGTCCGCAGGAGTTCGACGCGTTCATGCGCACGGAAATGGGCAACTTCGAACGCGTCATCAAAACGCTGAAGCTCAAGATGAATTAGCGCTCTACCCCGTCACGCCGATATTCCACGGCATGAACCGTGGGTTGTCGGCCGCGATGTAGTCCCATACGTCGGCGCGGTCTTGCTGTGCCTCGGGCGTCCAAATGACCCTCACGCTTTTCTTGCCGCACGGGCGCGCCGTGCGGCGAATTCGGTTTCAACATCGTCATTTGACCGTCCACGTCCGGCACGCATCGAAGCGTCATTTGACCGTCCACGTCCGGCACGCATCGAAGAGCGGGCAACCTGAACTTTGCGGTTCAGGAATTTGTCATATTTCCGCGCTTCGCGCTGGTGATGAACAAACTCGCGCATCAACTCGCGAAGTACTTGAGACGCCGGCCGATGGGCGGCCTCGGCCTCCGCCATGAACTCGGCGCGCAGCTCGGGTTCCAGCTTCATTGTGAAAACCGCTTCCTTCGCCATGAGTGAACCTCCTGTGTGAGGGTAATGACTTAGTATATACGTGCTCATGACCCTATGCCAAGTGCCAAGAAGCGCTTGCTAAGCACGACATGGATTTCCCGGACCTGGTTACTACTTAAGGCCTAGCTGACTGACTTGATCGCAGTGCGTTAACCCGACGTTCTTTGTCACGGATGATCGGTGGCGATGCAACCGCTTCGACAGCTCGTTGATCGTCCTCGGCTCGTCCATTACTTTGAGCATCAATCGACGACGCGCTTCCGACAAGACGGTAAACATCCGCGGTTGCTCAAGCGCGTTTTCAGAATTGATATCGCGCATTGCCCGCAGTGTGGCGGCGCCCTGAAGATCATCGCCGCCATCGAGGAGTCCGCCGTGATTGTAAGGATACTCACCCATCTGGGTTTGCCTGCGCGTGCGCCGCCGCGCTCACCGGCGCGGCCGCTGGCGCTGTTCCAGGCGGCCTGATCCTCAAGGCCAGAGCGGTTACGGGGGGGAATTTCCTATCGGCCGATGTCAGCGCGGGTTGATCACATGCGCGCCAAATCCGCTCAATGTGCGATCGATG
>JACPTJ010000389.1 GCA_016192835.1 Betaproteobacteria bacterium | reverse complement strand
TGCTGGCAGCGGCGGTGTTTTCCGCGGCGGCCTGCGCCCAGGAGGGTCGGGGCGACGTGATTTATGTGCCGACACCGCAGGTCGTCGTCGACGAGATGCTGAAGATGGCCAAAGTCGGCCCCGGCGATTACGTCATCGATCTTGGTTCGGGCGATGGGCGTATCGTGATCACTGCGGCGAAGAAGTTCGGCGCGCGCGGCTTCGGCGTCGATCTCGACCCCGTGCTGCTCAAATTGAGCAACGAAAATGCGCAGCGCGAAGGGGTGGCCGACCGCGCGCGGTTCATCGAAGAAAATCTGTTCAGGACCGACTTGAGCCAGGCGACCGTGATCACGAGCTACCTGCTTCCCGAGATGAACGAGAAGCTGCGGCCGAAAATACTCAACCTCAAGCCCGGCACGCGCGTGGTCACGCACGACTACCACATGGGCGAATGGCATGCCGAGGAAATGCGCACGCTGGACGTGCCCGAGAAAAAGGTCGGCAACCCCGGCAAGAGTTATGTCTATCGCTATACCGTGCCGGCGAAAATCGCCGGGCGCTGGCAATCGCAAATCGCGGCCGGCGCGCAGCCCGCAAACTGGGAATTCGAATTCGCGCAGCGCTTCCAGATGTTCGACGGGGTCGCCATGAGCGGCGGCCGGAAAATCACGCTGCGCGTCCCCAAGCTCGAAGGCGACCAGCTGAGCTTCCAGTTTTTCACCAGGCACGGCGACAATTCGACGCGCCACGAATTCAAAGGCACGGTCAAAGGTGAGCTCATTGACGGCACGCTCAGGCTCGGCGCAGGCGCCGCCCAGAAGCAGGTGCCGTGGAGCGCGAAACTCGTGAAGCGCGCGGCGAGTCCGGAATGACGGCGCCGGCAACGGGGCAGGGCGCACAGCCGCGGCCGAGCCTGACGCAGGCCGACGCGGTCGCGATGATCGTCGGCATCGTGATCGGTGTCGGCATCTTCAAGGCGCCCTCGATCGTTGCAGGCAACGTCGGCAGCGAAGGCGTGTTTCTTGCGCTGTGGGTCGCGGGCGGCGTGATGTCGTTGCTCGGCGCGTTGTGCTACGCCGAGCTCGGCAGCGCCTACCCGAACGCCGGCGGCGAGTATTTCTTCCTGCGCCGCGCCTATGGTGACTGGTTGGGTTTTCTGTTTGCATGGGCGCGCATGACCGTGATCCAGACCGGCGCGATTGCCGCGATCGCGTTCGTGGTCGGCGACTATGCGACGCAGATCCTGTCGCTCGGCGCAAAAAGCCCGGCGCTTTACGCGGCGCTCGCGGTGGTGGTGATCACGTGGCTCAACATCATCGGCACGACCCAGAGCAAATGGGCGCAGAACATCCTGACTCTGGTGCTGGCGCTTGCCGTGCTCGGCGTGGTGGTGGCGGGGATTTCGGCAACGCCGCCTGTCGCGGCAGCAGTCCCCGCCGTGGCCCCGGCGGTGGCCGATAAGGCCGCGCCGCTCTTTTCGGGACTGGCGCTGATTTTTATCCTGCTGACTTACGGCGGCTGGAACGAGGCCGCTTACCTGACCGCCGAGATGCGCGATAGCAGGCGCGGCATCGTGCGCGCGCTCATCATCGGCATCCTGATCATCACCGCGCTCTACCTGCTGCTCAATTACGCCTATCTCAACGCGCTGGGGCTTGCCGGGATGCGTGAATCGAAAGCGGTGGCGACCGACTTGATGAAGGTCACATGGGGTGCTGGCGGGGCGTTGGTGCTCGGCGCGGCAGTGGTGGCGGCCGCGCTGTCGACGTTGAACGCGACGATCTTCACCGGCGCGCGCACCAACTACGCGCTGGGCCGCGATTTCGCGCTGTTCGGCGGCCTCGGCAAATGGCACGAGCGCGGCGCGCCGGTCAACGCGCTGCTGCTGCAGGGCGCGATTGCGCTGCTGCTGGTGTTGCTCGCGTCGTTCACGCCCGACGGTTTCCAGACCATGGTTGCGTACACCGCGCCCGCGTTCTGGCTGTTTTTCCTGCTGACCGCGCTCTCGCTGTTCGTGCTGCGCCGCCAGCCGCCGGTCAACGCCGAGCCGTTCCGCGTGCCGCTGTATCCGGTGACGCCCGTCCTGTTCTGCGCGATGTGCGCCTACATGCTGTACGCAAGCTTCAACTACGCGATGAGCCTCGATCCCGGCAGCATCGGCGCGATCGTCGGCATCGCCATGCTGTGCGCGGGAATTCCGGTCATGCTCGTCGCACGCGGCACCGGGGGGCAAAAAGTCCTGTAGCGCAGGCGCCTCGCCTGCAGTCGTTCATCCGGAATCAGCCGTTGGATTGCAGGCGAGGCGCCTGCGCTACATTTACGCCCGTAGCACGCGGATTTGTTCGGGTTGGATGCCGAGATCGACGGCTTCGCCGAGCTCGAATTTGCGCGCGTCGGTGTAGTGCGCCTGGTCGGCGACGATCTCATTGGCGCCGACTGTGACGACGTAGCGGATGAACTCGCCGAGGAATTCGCGGGCGGCGACCGTGCCCTTGAGCCAGATGAGGCTGCCGCCGGGCGCCGCTTCCGCCTCGGCGAGCGTTACCACGTGCGGCCGGAAAGCGATTTCAACTGCGCCAGCCAGCGCGGCCGATGCGCCGGGAAGCAACAGCGTGCCGAGCGCGGCCGACTCGAATACCATCCCCTCAGCGCCCTGCGTGAGTGTGCCCGCGAACATGTTGGCGGTGCCGACGAAGTTGGCGATGAAGCGGTTCACCGGGCGATCGAACAACTCCACCGGCGTGCCGACCTGCTGGATCACTCCCGCTTCCAGCACTGCGACGCGGTCGGAGATCGACAACGCCTCTTCCTGATCGTGCGTGACAAAAATGGTCGTCACGCCGAGCTTGCGCTGCAGCGCGAGCAGCTCCACGCGCATGTGCACGCGCAGCTTGGCGTCGAGGTTGGACAGCGGTTCGTCCAACAACAGCACTTTGGGTTCGATCGCGATGGTGCGCGCGAGCGCAACCCGCTGCTGCTGGCCACCGGAGAGCTGGCTCGGCCGGCGCGAACCGAACTCCTGCAGTCCCACCAGCTCGAGCACGGCGGCGACTTTCCGCTCGATCA
>JACPTJ010000388.1 GCA_016192835.1 Betaproteobacteria bacterium | reverse complement strand
GCTTGCGCACCATGCAGAAAAGATGTCCGGATTCATGCGACGCCATCACATTGGTGCGCAAGCGCACCCTACCGTATGCCGTTGAATCGACGATATCGAATCTTGCCGAGCTGCGATGCTTGGCTTAAGTAAGTGCCATTCTACTCTGACCCCATTTTCCTTGCCATTTTCCTTACTTGATGCAGACCTTGCGCACCTCGTCCATATCGGTGAGTCCCATGAGCACCTTCTCGATGCCGTCCTGCTTGAGCGTGCGCATGCCGTGCTCGATCCCCGTCGCAAACAGGCGGGAAACGGGCGCATGCTCCTGGATGTCCTTTTTGATCTCGTCCACGCCGACCAGCAGTTCGTGCAGCGCGATGCGCCCGCGGTAGCCGGTCTTCGCACACTGGTCGCACCCAACCGCCGCATAAAGCGTCAGCGCGCCTTTGCCGTCGCCGAAGCTGCCGCGCCATTCCTCGCCAAGCTTCTGGTAAGCGGCGGCAGGGTTCTGCTTCCAGCTCGCGGTGTGCTTGAGCTCCATGGAATATTCGTCGAGCAGCGCCGTGATTTCGTCCGGCGTTGCCGTGCGCGGCTGTCTGCACGCGGCGCACAGCTTGCGCGCCAGCCGCTGCGCCAGTATGCCCAGCAGGGCGTCGGCGAAGTTGAGCGGGTCCATTCCCATGTCGAGCAGCCGGATGACGCTTTCCGGCGCGCTGTTGGTGTGCAGGGTTGCGAGCACCAGATGTCCCGTGAGCGAGGCCTCGATGCCGATTTTCACGGACTCGGCATCGCGCATCTCCCCCACCATGATTACGTCCGGATCCGCGCGCAGAAACGCCTTCATGCTGACCGCAAACGTGAGCTCCTGCTGCACGTTGATCTGGACCTGGCGCAGTCCCTCCTGCGTGATCTCCACCGGGTCCTCCGCCGTCCAGATCTTGGTGTCCTCCGTATTGAGGTGGCCGAGCACTGAATGCAGGGTCGTGGTCTTGCCCGAACCGGTCGGCCCGCACACAAAAAACAGCCCGTACGGCTTGGACACTGCATCCTTGAGCGCTGAGAGATTGCGCGCACTCAGGCCGAGTTTGGGGAGCGGAATCGGCTTGCCGGAAGCGAGGATGCGCAGCACCACGTCCTCCACCCCGCCCGCCGTCGGCACGGTGGCCACGCGCAGCTCGATATCCAGCGGATGAAACAGCTTGAACTTGATCTTGCCGTTCTGCGGCCGCAGCTTTTGCGTGATGTCGAGGTTGGACATGATCTTCAGGCGCGCCACGAGCGGATTGCGCAGCCGGGACGGGAGCTCGGCGTAATTCAGGAGTGAGCCGTCCTTGCGGAAGCGGATCCGCGTATTGCCCCTCCCCGGCCGCGGCTCGATGTGGATGTCGGAGGCATCGATGTTTTTCGCATCCACGATGATTTTGTTGACGAGCCTTACGACTTCGTGATCGCTTTCCTTCGGTTCGTCCGCCGTTTCGGGCTTCTCCTCCGCGCCGGGTTCGGTTTCCTCCCGGCTGATGATTTGCTCGAGAGTGGGTCCGCTGGGCGCGGCGCTGAAGAACTGCTCCACCGTCGCCTGGTATTCCCGGCTGGTGCAGACACGGTACTCGACCCGGTATTTTCCGAGGACGTTGCCCAGTTCGCGCGGGCTCTTGCAGTGGGGATCGGTGGTGAGCACCACGACGGCGCCTTCCGTTTCCTCGAGCGGCAACCAGCCGTTTTGCTCCACGAAATCGCGCCTGAAGCGCCGGAATTCATCAGCCCACTTGCGGTCCGCCCGGAACGGCTCATACGGCACCGAGTAGAATCTCGCGAGGGCCTGCCCCAAGGCCTCGTCCTTGATGTCAAACTCATTTCTTAGATAATCATCGAGGCTCAAGCCTTTCTGGCGCGCCGACATTACAGCCAGGTCAAACTGCCTGGCGGACAGCACGCCCTCGACGACGAGGTGATCGAACTTGTTTCGCAGCGGGCGTTTCGGCACAGTGCGTTGCCTGAACGCGATCGCGAGCGTCCGGCAAAGCTCGGACAGCGCTTCCTCAAAGACTTTCGGGAACGGCTGATTCGACAGGCGATTGATCATTTGCACGACGCCGTACAGGTCCCCCGTGTGGGGATCCAGGATGGGCGCAACGAGCATCTGCCGGGTGTGATAACCCGTGTGCACGTCAACTTCCTTGAGGAAGAACACCGGGGGATCGAACGACGCCAGTTCCCGGTCATCGTAGGCGTCCCTGATGTTGACCAGCTTCTTGTACAGCGCGACGTAACCGGCGACGGAAAACTCGGGCATTACGGGCAGCTTCAGCTCCTTGACATGATTAATGCCGGTCTTGACCTTCGAGACGATGAGACTGCGGTCTTCGTTGGCGGCATAAAGGGTCAGGCGGTCGGCTTCAAACACGGTGCAGATGTCTTTGCTGACATCCAGCATGATCTCGTCGATGTTGTCGGTGTCATGGATCTTGCTGGTAACCGCCTGCAGGTTCCTGAACAGGCTCGCATCAGTCGTCATCGAGTTTCCTTCTTACGACATTTGCGCAATCGGCGCTGGCCTGCCGATGCCGAAGCCCTGCGCGTAGTCGACTCCGGCCTCGCGCAGCTTCGCGAGCGTGTCGTCGCTTTCCACGAATTCGGCGATGGTGTGCATGCCCATCTTGTGCGACGCACTTGCAATCGCCCGGATTTTGCTGAGGTTGGCCGGGTCGGTAAGGATGTTCTGGATGACGACGCCGTCGATCTTGACGAAATCGAACGTCAGGCCTTTGAGCGGTGCAAACGATACCTTGGAGCTGCCGAACGCATCGAGCGTGAAGCGGCAACCGAGCGGCCGCAGCGCGGCCATGAACGCCCTCACCTCGGCGTGATGGCCGGTCACCTCCGATTCGGCGATCTCAAAACATAGGTTGGCGCCGGGAAACTCATGGCGCTGCAGTTCTCCGCGCACTTCGAGCGCGAAGTCCGGTTCGCTCAGGGACGCCGCGGCGAGGTTCACGCAGTAGAGCGGCATCTGCCACGCCGGATCGCTGCGCTGCTTGTCCAGACACCACTTGATTACGTTCCTCACCACCCAGCGGTCGATTTCCCCCATCAGGCCATAGCGTTCCGCGACCGGAAAGAACCCGCCGGGCGGCAAGGGAGGCTGCATTTCCTTCTGCAGCCGCAGCAATATCTCGAAGCAATGCGGATACGGCGCGCTCGCCGTAAGCGGCTGGATTTTCTGCGCGAACAGGACGAAGTGGTCCTCCTGCAGCGCCCGCACCAGCTGCGCGCGCGGGTCGCTGCCGCCGATGAGCTGTTCGGTCATCGATTCCATATAGAACGCGTCGCCGTTCTCGTGCGAGCCGGTCATCGCGTCGCCAACCGATGCACCCGGCATTGCCGCCGGGGCCGGGGCCGCGCTGTCCACCCTGCTTGCGAACAGCGCGTAGTAACCCGCCGAATGCTCCGAGCCCGGCGGATACGGCAGCAGCGTGACGGCGCAGTGCTCAATCCCGCCTCCCGCATGCGGCGACTGGACTGTGTAGCGAATTTCCTTGCCGGCGAGAACGTCCGCGCTGTGCGAGTTGATCTCCTGGTAGATCTCGTCGCCGAGCACCTCGCGCAGGATCTGGCCGTCGATCTGCTCGCGGCTGCGGCCGCACCACTGCGCGAACGCGCGGTTGTGGTAGCGGCAACGCTCCTCGCGGTCGACGAACACGATCATCACCGGCAGCGCGTCGCCGATCAGATGAAAGCGCAATTCCGCGACCCGCAACGCCTCGGCGGTGCGCTCGAGGCGTGCCGTCCCATCCGCCAGCACGCCCTTCACGCGCTGCAACTGCCGGGTGCGGCGCATGACCAGCCACTGCGACTTGGAAGCCTGGCTCGCGGTCGCCGCCACCGCCGCGAACAGCACCCCGGCGAGGAACGCGATCCATTGCAGCTCGAACAGCGTGAAGTAGATCGTCGCGATCAGCATCACTCCGAGTAGTAGGGTGAGCGCGATGCCCAGAAAAGCTCGCAGGTTACGCATCATGGTCATTCCTTATTCGTGCTGACGCCCTAATCGGGAATGGGACCGAACTCGAGTTCGGTGCCGCTGCTGGCGATTGCCTGCAATGCTGCCGCCGACACATCCTGGCCCGTGGTCCTGAATACGAGCGCCACGCTCTCCGTTCTTTCGAGTTCATCCTTTGCGATCTGTCCGTACAACTGGTCATATCTGTGGCCCGGCTGACCGTTGCCTCGTGGCCCAACGCACCACTCCTGGTCAGGCGGCATGCCGTACGTTCCAAGCGGTGTTTGATTCGCGTCGAACAGCACAAAGGTGACGTTGATGCAGGCCCCTGCTTTGAATAGCCTGCTCCTGAAATCGATCGCGTACTGGAAGTATCCCTTCGGCCAGACAAACAACTCGCCATAGACGTCAGCATTCTCCAGCTTTTGGCCACGCACGAACGTACGAGGCAATTTGATGGGCATGGTTTCGTTCCTTTCCCCTCTCCGCCGTTTCAGCCCGCGGCGGCCTTGCCGCCCCGTGCGAGCAGCGCGGGCACCTGTTCCGCGAGCACCGGCTTGCTGAACAAATAACCCTGGAACTCATCGCACTTGAGCAGTTGCAGAAATTTCCTCTGCTCCTCGGTCTCCACCCCTTCGGCGATTACCTTCAGTTTCAGGGTGCGCGCCAGCGTGATGATGGTCGACACGATGGCCATGTTATTCGCGTTGGTCGTCATGTCCCGCACAAAAGCAAGGTCGATCTTCAACGCGGTTATCGGCAGCCGCGTGAGGTAGCGCAGAGATGAGTAACCGGTGCCGAAATCGTCGATCGAGATTCCCACCCCGAGAGCTCGGATGAGTTTGAGCTTCTCGATGCTGGCCTCGATATCCTCCATGATCATGCTTTCGGTGATTTCGATATCCAGGCCATGGTCGGGTTTGCCCGCGATCGCGATGGCCTGTTGCACCGAGGTGACAAAATCATTGCGCTTCAATTGCACCTGCGACACGTTGACGGCGATCCGCGGCGGCTGCAAGCCTGCCGCCTGCCACGCCGCGTATTGCGACACCGCTCGCTTCATTGCCCATGCGCCCACCTCGACGATCATCCCCGTTTCTTCGAGCAAAGGAATAAACTGCACGGCAGGCACCAGCCCCGTGCCGGGGTCGTTCCAGCGCATCAGCGCCTCGAGGCCGGTGACGCGTCCGGTGCTCAGGTCAACCTTGGGTTGGTAGAAGAGCACGAACTGCTCCAGCCCCCGTGCATTGCGCAGCTTGCTCTCCAGCGCCAGTTTCTCGAGCGCGGCGGCATTCATTCCGCTGTTGTAGTACTGGTAGTTTTTGCTCTGCTGCTTCGCGTAGTGCGTGGCGGCGCCGGCATTTTTCAGCAGGTTGTCGGCATCGTTGCCATCGACAGGATGGACGGCGATGCCGATGCTTGCGCTCATCACGATTTGATTGCCGTCCAGATCGAACGGCCGCGAGACCTCTTCGAGGATGCGGTGCACGACCTTGGTCGCATCCTGCGCTTGCTTGAGGCCGCCGAGCAGCACGGTGAACTCGTCGCCGCCCTGACGCGCGAGGAAGGAATTTGCCTCGCCGGAATCATTGCGCGCGAGGTAATCCATATTGCGCAGTATTTTGGTGAGACGGCTTGCGACTTCCCTAAGCAGCAGGTCGCCGGCCTCGTGGCCCAGCGTGTCGTTGATGCGCTTGAACCGATCGAGGTCCAGCAAGAGTATCGCCAGCACTTCGTTGGTGCGCCCGGCCCGCGCCACGGCGTGGCTTAACTGATCCTTGAACGAGTGCCGGTTCGGCAGGCCGGTCAGGCTGTCGTACAGTGCAAGCTGGCGAATCCGTTCTTCGGCGCGCTTGCGCTCGGTAATGTCCTGGATGGTCCCCCGCATATGCGCCGGCTTGCGGGCGCCATCGTAATGGACTTCCCCCTGTTCGTGCACGATGCGGATGGCGCCGTCGGGACGCACGATGCGGAAATCCACGTTGTAGGGCTGTTGCTGGTACAGCGCCGCGTATAGCGCGTCCTCGATGATCGGTCGATCGTCCGGGTGCACGATGTCGAGGAATGACTTAGGCGCGGCCGACAACTGCTCCGGGGTACGGCCGGCGATGCGGTAAATTTCGTCCGAGCGCCGCACCTGGTCGGTCGCCACGTTCCATTCCCAATGTCCGAGTTGCGCGATGCGCTGCGCATTGGCTAGTCGCGCCTCGCTCTGCGCGAGATCGAGAAACGCCCGGTTCGCGCGCAGCAGATAGCGCACTCGGTGGACGAGCATGGGCCAGGCGATCGGCTTGGTAATGAAGTCGGTTGCTCCGGCTTCGTAGGCGCGGTTGATCGAGTCGGAATCGTCCAGTGCGGTCATCATCAGCACCGGAGCGTGGTCGCCGCCTTCGAGTTTGCGCAGCGCCGCGCAGGCCCCGAAGCCGTCGAGGACCGGCATCAGTACGTCGAGCAGGACGATGTCCGGCCGGAGCCGCTCGAAGGCGGACACGCCGGCGTGGCCGTCGTTCGCCTCCTCGACCGCGAAGCCGCCCTGCTCGAGCGTTGCGCGCGCGAGCACACGCATCATGCTGTCGTCGTCGACGACCAGAACAAGCTGCGTTGGGATGAGTGTGCTCATGGCTGAGGGTCCGTATGGCAAGATGTCGCCTGGGTTTGAGCGCAGGCGCCCGGTAGCGCGGCGCGCACGCGGGCGTATTCATCCCCGATCCGGTCGATCCATTGTTCGGTATCCGTCAGGCGCCCGGCGCGTGCCTGCGTTTCCATCTGCCTGCATAACTCCGCGAGCTTAAGCGCACCCACGGTGGCGCTGCTGGTCTTGAGGGTGTGCGCCGCGCGCTGCAGCGTGCCGCTATCCCCAGTCGCGATCGCTTCGCGCATCGACCGCGCGAGGCGCGGCGCATCGTCGAGATAGAGCGTAACGATCTTTTTCAGCAGGTTGGGCGCGCCGGGCTGCTGCAGCGCGCGGATGTTGTCGAGTGCCTTCATATCGATCGCTGCCGCGCGCATGGCCTCATCCGGGGTCAGCGGGGCGGGCGCGCCGGGCGCAGGCGCTGCGGATCCGGCTGAACGCACCTCCGACGGCCGCGGATTTCCGCGCTCGACCCAGTTCGCCAGTACGCTCCATAGCTGCTGTTCCGTGAACGGCTTGGCGAGATAATCATCCATGCCCGCAGCGAGGCAGCGCGCGCGGTCGCTCCCCATGGCGTTGGCGGTCAGCGCGATGATCGGAATGCGCGCCGCCGTGGCCGCGGATGCCGCCTCCCGCTCGCGTATTGCGCGGGTCGCCTCGAAGCCATCCATCTCCGGCATCTGACAGTCCATCAGGATGAGATCGAATCGGCCGCCGCGAACTGCAGCAACGGCTTCGCGCCCGTTCTGCGCCACCTGGACTTCGCAACCGAAGTTTTCAAGCATGGCTTGCGCGACCTCCTGATTTATCGCACTGTCTTCGACGAGCAGAACGTGGGCGTCGTTGCGTTGGCGCTCCTTACCCGCGGTTGCGGGCTGCGAGGCTTGCTGTGAGACGCCGGCCGCTTGCGCGATGGCGCGGCGCAAATCCGTCTGCCGCACCGGCTTGCTGAGATAGGCCGCTATCCCCGCCTCGCGCGCCGATGCGGCTTCGGCCGGCCACATGATCGAACTGAGCATGATCAGGCGCACCCCGGAGACGGCCGGATCGGCCTTGATTGCGCGCGCCAGCTCGATGCCGTCCATACCCGGCATCTTCATGTCGATGATGGCGAGGTCGTAAGGCGCATTGCGCGCAGCCGCGGCGCGCAGCATGTCGAGCGCCTGCGCGCCGCCCTCGGCACTGCCGTCGCTGATGCCCCAGTTCATCGCCTGGTTGTGCAGAATGGCGCGATTGGTGGGATTGTCCTCCACGATCAGCACGCGCAACCCGCTCAAGTCCTCGCACAGCGCCGCTGCCGCGGACGCAGAGCCGTCCGCGATGCCGGCGCGCAGGTTGAAGTAAAAGCACGATCCCTTGCCGGGTTCGCTGCGCAAACCGATTTCCCCGCCCATCATCTCAACCAACTGTTTCGAAATTGCCAGACCGAGGCCGGTGCCGCCGTACTTGCGCGTCGTCGAGCTGTCGGCCTGGGTAAACGACTGGAACAGCGATTTGGCCGTCTCCGGTTCGATGCCGATGCCGGTGTCGGTCACCGAGAAATACAATTCGCAGGCTCGCGCGTCAGGCTCCGCGCCGTGTCCGGGAATAAGCTTGACCTCCACGACCACGTCGCCGCGCTCGGTGAATTTTACGGCGTTGCTCAGCACGTTGACGAGGACCTGGCGCAGCCGGCTGGGATCGCCATTGATGCGAAGCGGAACGTCGGGATGGATGTTGCAGACAAGTTCCAGTCCCTTCTTCTGGGCCCCCTCGGCGAGCATTTCCGCCGCGTCCTGCACGACATCATGCAGGTCGAAGGCGATGTTCTCCAGTTCCAGCTTGCCCGCCTCGACCTTGGAAAAATCCAGGATGTCATTGATGATCCCGAGCAGCGCCTCTCCCGAATGATGGATGGTCTCGGCAAAGCGCCGCGGCTTTTCGGCGAGCGCGGTGCCGAGCAACAGCTCGGTCATTCCAAGAATCCCGTTCATCGGTGTCCGGATTTCGTGGCTCATATTGGCAAGAAACTGCGACTTTGCCGTACTCGCAGCCTCCGCCGCCTGCTTGGCCTTGTTCAGTTCCTCGGTACGCGCCTCGACCTGCTTCTCCAGCCGCTCGCTGTTGCGCTCGAGTTGCTCGTCGCGCGCCCGGATCTCGGCGAGCATCGCGTTGAAACCATCGAACAGCGTGCCGAGTTCGTCGTTGCCGGACTTCGTCACGCGCAGGGTATAGTCCCGGGTGCGCGTAACGGTCTGCGTCGCTTCCGCGAGACGCAGTACCGGTTCGGTGATGAGCCTGCGGAACAGGAGGCCCATGTAGAGCGCTACGGCGAACGACAACAGCGTCAGCGCGCCGAGGATTGCAACCTGGTACGCGATCTGCCGCCACATACCGCTTAGATCGGCCTGGAGCTGAACCGAACCGATGACCTCTCCGTCCGAGAGGATCGGCCGCCGCAAAGCGATCCGCGTCGCCCACCATGGCGCGGCGCGATAGTCGGGAACGTCCGCCGCGGCGCTCGCGCCGCTACCCGCCGCGGGAGACGCGCCATTTGCGCCGGGATGGTAGCTTGCGAATTGCCGGCCTTCCCAGTCGTAGATCCGGGCGTCGACGATGAGCGCGCTCACCCTGAGCGCACCCAGCGTCTCCGTAGCGGCCTTCGAATCGGTGAAGATCAGCGTTGGCACGCTGTGGATCGCAGTCGCTTCCGCCAGCGTCCGCAGCCGGTCTATGGTCTCGTTGCGCATCTCGTACATGCCGAATAGAGCGAAGCTCAGGAATGCAAGAAACAGGCCCGGCGTAATGGATACCAGCAGCGCTACGACCAGTTTGCGCATCAGCGGATAACTGCGAAAGGCCGTCAGCATGCTGATTGTCCTGTCAACGTTCCTTCACGAGCCTGGCGAGACGCAGGAGCTGGGAACTGATCTTCAAATTGGCGCGCTGCGCGGCTTCGTTATTGATCTCGAACTGCACGCGGTTGTCCGCGTTGATCAGTCCGATCATGCCGCCGGCTTCGGCGAATCCGTCGACGTCGCCGACGGTCAACACGGGCGATCCCTTGACCACGCGCAGCAGCTCGGGGATGCGGCGTTCTTCCGGCTCGGCAATGAACATCATGTGGCATGACTTGATCTCGTCTGGGCGGACGCCGCGTCTGACGCGCATGATGCGTCCCTGCACGGACTTGCCGTCGATCGCGGCAAGCGCCGCCCCATACGGCGCGCCAACGAACGCGCACAGCACGATCTGGCCGCGGGTTGCGCCGGAAGCAGCCGTCGGCCACTCGGTAAATTTGGCGAAGTTGAAAATGAACGCTGCCTTGACGGCGTATTCCGATGGCACGGCCGGGTCAGCGCCGTATACGGGCGAGCCGGTCAACGCTTGCCACAGCACCGCGTACGCGATCAAGTGCAATCTGGCGAAAGTCAACCTGCTGATTTGTTGGCCGTTCATATTTCGACTTCGCTTCGCTACGCTCAATACGAACGGCTTGTGGCGTCTTGCATCACGCTGCTAGAAGCGATAAGTCAGCTTGAAGCGGAAGTTGCGGCCGTCCTGCGGAATCACGTCGCGCGCCGGCACGCCGACATCGAACGCCACCGGATCGGCGTATTCCCGGTCGAACAGGTTGTAAACGCTGGCTGAAAGCTCGAGCCCTGGTTTCAGTCTCTGGCTCAACAGCGTGAGGTTGGTCATCAGGAAACCACCGGTTTCCCCGAAGGTGGTGATGCGCCTGCCGGTATATTGCAGCTCGACTCCGGTGCGCAGCTTGTCATGGAAAACCGGGGTCGAATAATTCAGCTTCGCGAGATGCTTGGGCGAATTGCTCAGCGCCGCTCCTGTTTCGTCGCGCGCCAGTTGGGCCGTAACGCTGCCTCTGAGCCTGGCCCCGCCGCTCCATGAATGTTCGGCCTCGAACTCGACGCCCTTCGCGTCGACGTTGTTGAGATTCTGGTATTGGAGCAGGACGCCGCCGGTCGCCGGATCGGGAACCTGCACCTGCGTGATAAGATCATTGACCTTGTAGTAATAGCCCGAGGCGGTGACGCGCCAGTTTCCCGGAAGGTAGCGCTCCAGCACTACTTCCCACGTCTTGATTTTTTCAGCCCGCAGCGCCGCATTGCCGATCTGCTGGCCGGGATACGCGTAATACGATTCGTAGGCATTCGGGGCGCGGAACGCAGTGCCGTAGAGCGCCTTGACCACGGTGCTTTCGCTCATCCTGTGGATCACCGCAAGCCGCGGGTTGAATGTACCGCCTAGGGTCGAATAGTCGTCGTATCGCAGCCCCACGTTGAGCAGCCAATTGTCCCGGAACGCGTACTCATCCTGGAGGTACACGCCCAACCGGCTGCTGCTGCGCCGGTCGTCGAGATACGATGCGAACGGCGCCGCGTCGAAGTTGATCTGGTTCTGGTGCCGGTTCTCCTGGTATTCGCCGCCCATCACGAGCTTGTGCTTGTCGAATACGGTCTTCACCAGTTTCAGTTCCGTGCCCCACCATTCGCCCAAGGCCTGGTCCTTGTTCACGATCGCCGGGGCAGCGCCGTAGATGTAATCGCCGTCATACTCGTAGCGCCCGAAGAAAACCCGGCCGCTCACGCTGCTGCCACCGCCGGTAGTGTGGTAATAACCAAGGCTGACAAAGGTCTGCTCATCGACGATGCGATTGCGCGGGTCGTTGAACGCCGTTCCGGTAAATCCGGTCGGTATCCCCTTGTTGCGCCGGGAATGGCCGGCTTCCAGGGTGAATCCGGAGTAGGAAAGCTTGGTGAATAGATTCGAAACGCGATCGTAGTCGGTGCCCTGGGTCATCCCGTTGTTGGTGGCCGGCGAATTGAACTCGGGAAAGAACAACGACTGGCCCCGGCTGTCGAAACCGGTGACCGACACTACGGCATCGAGGCCGTTTTCAAAGCGGCGCCCGAAGCTCGCGCGCGCCTTCCTGGTATCAAAGCTCCCCACTTCCGCCGAAACTTCCGCGCCTTTCAGATCCTGTGCCGTCTTGGTGATTACGTTGACCACGCCGAAGAAAGCGTTGCTGCCGTACACCGACGAACTCGGCCCGCGCACGACCTCGACGCGGTCGATAAGGTCGACGTCCAGGACGAATTCGCTGCCGATATATCCGGTATCGAAGACGGGGTCGTTGACGCGGTAGCCATCCACCATCACCAGCACGCGCGAGTTGTAATCGCCGGGCCGCGCGAAACCGCGCACGCCGATATAGCTGTAGGCGCGATCGTAGGTCACATACATGCCCCGAACGCTGCGCAGCATATCGGCGAGCGTGCGGTAGCCATACGTCTTGATGTCGGCGGCCGTGATGACACTGACCGAAGACGGCGCGTTCGAGCCCTTCTGGCTGAAGCGCGAAGCGGTGTAAACGGGAATGTCGAGGAGCTGCTCGAGCGAGAGCTGAGTGAGGTCCGGTGCCGGCGCATCTGCCGCGCGGGCGCCGTGAATCGCGCAAGCTGCCAGTGTCAGCGCTGACAGCAGAAGGCAGCGAACCAGCCCCGATACGGGGATGTGCGCCGGGCGCGATTGCATGTACGAATCAATCACGGCCTTTCTCCACCCCACGCGAGCAGCGCGGGCACCTGCTCCGCGGGCACGGGCTTGCTGAACAAATAGCCCTGGAACTCGTCGCACTTGAGCAGCTGCAGGAATTTCCTCTGCTCCTCGGTTTCCACCCCTTCGGCGATCACCTTCAGGTTAAGGGTGCGCCCCAGCGCGATGATGGTCGACACGATGGCCATATCATCCGGGTCCGTGTTCATATGCCCGATAAAGGCGCGGTCGATCTTTAACGCAGTAATCGGCAGCCGCGTGAGGTAGCGCAGCGACGAGTGGCCCGTGCCGAAATCGTCGATCGAGATTCCCACCCCGAGCGCTCGGATGAGTTTAAGCTTCTCGATGCTGGCCTCGATGTCCTCCATGATCATGCTTTCGGTGATTTCGAGATCCAGGCCATGTTCCAGATGCAGGCCATGGTCGGGTTTGCCTGCGATCGCGATGGCCTGTTGCACCGACGTGACGAAGTCCTTGCGTCTCAATTGCACCGCCGACACGTTGACCGCGATCGGTGGCGGCTGCAAGCCTGCCGCCTGCCACGCCGCGTATTGCGATACCGCTTGTTTCATTGCCCACGCGCCCACCTCGATGATCACGGGCTGGTAGAAGAGCACGAATTCATCCCGCTCCAGCGCCCGCTGCAGCTTGTTTTCGAGCTTGAGCCGCTCGGCGACCATCGCATTCATCTTGGGTGCGTAGAAAAGATAGCGGTCGCTTGATCCCTTCGTCTGCCTCAAGGCTGCCTCGGCGCTGCTGAACATCGCATCCGGTTCCGTCGCATCCCCGGGAAAGAGCGCCACCCCTGCCTTCATGGAAACCCGCAGCTCCTGCCCGGCGACCGTGAAGGACTGGCTCAGGCAGGCGATGATTTTTTCCTCCACGATGCGCGCGATATCCGCTTCATCATTGATGTCGGGAAACAGGCCGGCGAAGACGTCGGCATGGATCCGCGCCAGGCTGTCGCGATCGAAGATGACGCTTTGCAGGCGCGTCGCCACGAGTTTGAGCAGGTCATCAGCCGCGCTCCGGCCCAGGGTATCGTTGATGACCCGGAAGCGTTCGAGATCGATCAGCACCAGCGCCGTCTTGCTTTTCTCGTGGCCCGCGGTGCGCAGGACTTGCGTCATGCGGTCATCGAACAGCGCCCGGTTGGGCAATCCGGTCAGGGCATCGTAGTACGCGAGGTAATTGAGCTTCTCTTCCTTGGCGATATAGGCGAGCGCAAACGAAACGTCCGCCGCCAGTTCGTCGAGGAGCGCGAGCTCGTCTGGGTCGAAAAACCCCTTCCCCGGTGCGAATAGAGCGCAAAGAGCTACGACTCTGTCATCCACCACGAACGGCATACTCACCGTGGAAAGGCAACCCTTTCCGATCGCCTCCTGGCGCAGTAATCCTCCCTGCACGCCGGCCTCGATGTCGTTGTTGATGACCGCACGCCGCGTCTGGATCGCCTCGGCCAGCGTTCCTCGTACGGTGTTAATAGCCTCCCAGGTCACCGCATGCGCGGTATCCGGCGAAAATCCAACCCACGCCACCGGCTGAACTTCCTGTTTTTCGGGATCGAGCGACGCGATCCATACCAGTTCGAACTTACCGTGTTCCACGGATGCGGTCATCGAACAGCGCCCGGTTGGGCAATCCGGTCAGGGCATCGTAGTACGCGAGGTAATTGAGCTTCTCTTCCTTGGCGATATGGTCGAGCGCGAACGAGATGTCGCCCGCGAGCTCGGTGAGCAGCTTCACCTCGTCCGCGGTGAAAAAGTTTGCTTCCTTCGCGAATAGCGAAAAATTTCCCACCGCGGCCCCCTCCATCAGCAGCGGCAGCGAAATGCTCGAGCGATAGCCGCGCCGGGCGGCGTCCCTCCTGCGCTCGCCACCCGCGCCGGGCTCCGTGGTAATGTCGTTGCTGGACACCGCGCGCTTTTCCCTGATCGCGCGGCCGACCACGCCTTGCCCCATCGGCGTGTCGGGCCGCGCTGTGTTTGGACTCCGGGCAAGGAACGATTCCGCATCGACTCCGGCACAGGCGGCGGGAGTTATCTCCAGGGTTTCCTGGTTTAGCACGCCGATCCAGGCTATCCCGAAGCCGCCATGTTCGACGGCTATCCGGCACGCGTCGTTGAACAGCTCCTGCCGGTCACGGACGCGCACGATCACGGAGTTGATGCCGCTCAGAACCGCGTGGATGCGGTTGAGCCGCGCGATTTTCTGTTCCTGTTTTTTACGCTCGGTAATGTCGCGCGCATTAACGACTATCCCGCCGATAGTTGGTTCGTCAAGCGCGTTTCTGAGAATCGTCTCGAACGTCAGCCAGTTGCCATTTTTGTGCGGGGATCGCAGCTCTACTACGCGCAGCTCGTCGGGGTTCTGGACAACTGCCGCCAGGCTCGTGGTGAGGGCTGCAACATCTTCCGGATGTATGAAATCACGAAAGTTCCGGTCCAAAGCATCGCCTATTTCATAACCCCCAATCCGCTTGAGCGACGGGCTGATGTAGGTGATCATGTCACGGCCATCGATGACGATCATCAGATCGGACGAGTTCTCGCTCAGTGCGCGGAAGCGCTGCTCGCTTTTCACCAGCGCCTCTTCCATCAGGCGCTGCTCGTCGCGCGCGCGTTTGAGCTTCAAGGCATGCGTCACCGCCGGTCCCAGGCGCGCCATGCGGTCCTTCAGCAGAAAGTCGCTCGCTCCCAATTTGATCAGGCCCGCGGCCTCCTCATCGCCGATGTCACCAGACACTACGATGAACGGAATATCGAGGCGCCGCTCATTGAGCAGTTCCAGTGCGCGCGGTCCGGAAAACTGCGGGAGCCGGTAATCGGCAAGGATTACATCGGGGGCCGCATTCAGGCCGGCAAGATAATCCGCCTCGGTCTCGACACGCTCCGCTTGCGGGGCAATCCCGTGGTTAACCAGGTTGTCCAGCATCAACTGGGCGTCATCCGGCGAATCTTCGACGATCAGTATACGAATCGGGATTGACATAGTTGCTACTCTATTCGGCCCAGGCGCTTATCAACGACAAAAATATCTCGATTACCTGGTATTTTTTGATACCGGAAATCAGGTAGTCGAACTTGGCGGAAGGACATGGTGGCGCTGCTCTCAGGGCTGGGTCAGCCCTTCGCGAATCGCGTATTTCGTCAGTTCCGCGATGCTGTGCAGGTCGAGCTTGAACTTGATGTTGCGGCGATGGACTTCGACAGTGCTCGCCGCGATGTGCATCCGCGCCGCGATTTCAGGTGAGCTCTTGCCCTCGGCGAGCAGCGCCAGCACCTCGCGTTCGCGCTGCCCCAGCTTCACCCCCGTGCCCCCAGTCAGCGGGGGCTTGCCGCGCATCGCCTCGACAACCGCGCCGGCAACCTCCGCACACACGTAGATGGAGGCCGAATGCTGAAATACCAGGATGACGTTGCTCTCCGGCAGCATCGCCTTGATGCGGGCGGTGAACTCGACGGGGGTAAACCCGTGACTGAGCAGGTTGCCCGGCATCAACTCGGCGTTATCCGCCGAGTCCTTGACAATCTGCATGCGAATCGGGATTGGCAAAGTTGTTACTCCTGCGTGGGTGGTTCATTCAGGAGGATGGTGTGGCTATGCCATCGCCGCGCGCCAGCGCGGCGAGCAGCACACGGATCTCGGTGGCGAAGTCGGTTTTCGAAATCAGGCCGTCGGCGCCGCTCTTCAGCGCCGCGGCGCGGAACTCGGCGGAATCGTGCAGAGTGACCGCGTACATGCGCAGCGCCGGTATGCGATTTCGCAGAATAAGCATGGTTTCGAGTCCGTTGATTCCCGGCATCATGATGTCCATCAGCACCAGGTCGGGGCAAAGTTCGGTAGTTTTCATCAGTGCTTCGGCGCCCGAGTTCACGAATTCGACTCGTTCCACTTCAGGCAGCCCGGACAGCAGGTTGCGCGCCGCGCTGAGGAACAGCGGGTTGTCGTCAACCACTAGTACGCGCAACTTACGCATTTGCGGAGTTCTTTTTCACAAATGTGCCTTGCCCTTTGCCTGCGCAGCCAAGGGTTGAGGCTGCTGGAACGCCTCCTCCAACCGTGCGATGCGCGCGCTCAGGTCCTCAACCTGGGACTTTTGCGGTGCGGCGTTGGAACTGAGGTAGGAATTCGTCGTCCACCAGTCAATTCCCATCTCGCGGGCCTTTTCCACGGAGCAGACGAGCAGACGAATCTGGATGGTCAGAAGCTCGATATCCACGAGCTTGATTTTGATGTCGCCGGCGACCACCAAGCCCTTGTCCAGGATGCGTTCCAGAACATCCGCCAGGGTCGCAGATTCCACTGCGTGCGTCATGCTTCCTTGCGTTCTTTTCGGGACGGCCATATTTTCTCTACCCAGTTGAGCCATCAGCTTTCGGCATCCGGCTTATAGCGCTATCTACAGCAGTTTGCCCAGCGGGCCGAGATCCAGATTCAGATCCTCATCGGTCAGACCGAACTCTCGTTTCAGCCACTTCACTTGCTCATTCAATTCCAGGAACGTCAAGCCCAAGCGTTCAACCTCCTGCTCCGTCAGCGAGCCGCCCTCGATCCGGCGAAGCGCCTGCTTCTCCAGCAGATGACGGATCAACTCCACCACCGTCAAGACCAGTTGTCCCAACCCCTTCTTGACGTTCTCCGGATCCAGCGCAATTCGCCGGGACGGGGCTGCCTTTCCTGACGATGTGTTCATGCGTTCTCCAGCCGTAATTCAGTCTGCGCGCGCGGGATCAAGGTGAGCCTGCCCCCGCGCGCAGTTTCAACCGAGGTCAGGAGCAGTTGCAGATTCAAATAGATCAGGTCAATTTCAGCCACCGAGATCACCACTTCTCCGACCACCACCACGCCGGTGTTCAACACGCGGTCGAGGACCTCGCAGAGGGACATTCTGTCCTGATCGAAAGCGATATCGCGTGCCACGATTCAGCCCCTCACATCCAGAAGCCGTTCATAGATACTGCGAGCCATGTGCCGAGCCCCGTCACGCTCATAGCTTGTGGCCAGCTCCAGCAGCATCGCCCTGGCGGCGTCCGCCTGAGGGGTCCCCGCGTAGTCCTCCGCGAGCTTCCAGTACAGCTCCACCGCCTGCCCGAGTTTCCCCTCGCTCCGGTACCGGTGCGCCATGGCGAGAAGCCGCACGAGCAGCGCCTGGTCCGCACCAGCCTCCGCCCCGGATTTCACCGAGCTGCGAACTTTCAAGGCGGCCGGCTTGCTTCTCCTGGGTGCAGTTACGTCTGGTTCCAATATCAATGAATCGCCATCTGATTCCATTGCATGCTCCTTTTCGTTTGTGACACACCGGATGAGCTTGAAGCTCCATAGAGGGAGCGGCCGAGCGCGCGCAGCCGTTCGAACCCCCGGGGTTCTTCTTGGCGGAACACCAGCGCCACGTGCCGGCCGGCGCACACCGCGTCGTACCGACCCAGCACCCGCTCGTCCGCGCGGCGCAGCGCGGAGCAGGTCGGGCAGCGAGAAGCCGGCGTGACCATGTTCACGAACACAATCGGAATCCCAATCCCGAGCCGCTCGCAGGCGGCCACCAGATCCCTCGTCTCTTCATACGCCATCTGCGTGGGAATCGTCACCGCCATCAGCGCCGCCTGCCCGGAGTCGATCAGCACCCGTCGAAACGACTTTACCCGCTTGGAGAGTTCCACCATCATCTGCGAGATCTTCGGCAGCCAGAAGACCTCCCGGTACTTCAAGAACAAAGCGAAAAAAGTCCGGAGCCATTTCTCGATCAGCTCCGGCATTTCCAGGAAACGGAGGAGGTGGCCGGTGGGCGCCGTGTCCAGAACAAAGAGGTCATACCGGCCGCGATCCATCAGGTCCACGATCCGGGTGAGCGCCAAAATCTCATCCAGGCCCGGTGGGGCCAGATCCAGCATCCGCTCCATGACCTCCCGGTCGAACGCGAGGTCAATTCCCGCCTGGCCGGTGACACGCTCAAAGACCCCGGTCAACTCATCCGCATAGTTCTGCTTCAAGCGCTCGTACTCAGCCTGAGCGTCCAGCTCGATCGCGGTCAGCCCCGGCGCCACCCGGACTTCCTGTGGACCGATCTCACAGCCCAGGCAGGCCGCAATCGAATGCGCTGGGTCGATGGAAAAGAGCAGGATCTCCTTCCCGCTCCGCTCCTCCGCCAGGCGCAACGCCGAGGCGCAGGCCAGGGTGGTCTTCCCCACCCCGCCCTTTCCCGCGAACAAGAGGAGCTTCATCGAGGAAGTGGGAAGGGGGGCCGGATTGCCGACTGCCGAATGCTGAACCCCGAGTGCCGAACGCTGAGCTCCAGGGCCCCCTGGTTCATCGATCATCGCTCCGTGTCCATCGTTGCGTTTTGCTTGCGCCAACGTCAGGGTGTGCTCCCACACGGCCAACAGCCGCTCTTTTCCCCGCACTTCCTCAAGGAACAGCGGAAGTCCCCATAACGTGTATTTTGAAAACACCTGCGCGAGCTCCTCGATCGCAATGGTCTGTCTCGAGGTCCATTCAGCACAGGCCGGACAGTTGGGTTGCGCAGGAAGCAACCGGTTAACGACCACCTCCCGCACCGGAAGACCAAGCCGATCCAACTCGCCGAGCATTGTCCGCGTCACATGAATGCTCAACGCCTCTGCAAGCATGACCGGCACGAAACGGCACCGCTCGGGCGAGCGCAGCAGCGCCCACAGATTTGTCAGGTCGGCCGCGGTTTGTTCCAGATAAAGATCAACCGCATCTTTGTGATAAGCGCCCCGATACAACCGCGCCATGTACCGATGCTTGGCCAGCATCGTGTCGAGCGCTGCCACCCACTGCCGCATGAGTGCCGGAAGACCCAGGAGCCGAAGCGTATGACCCGCCGGCGCCGTGTCCACCACGATGCAGGCATATCGTTCTTCCTTCAGCCAGGCCACGATCTCCAGCAGGGCCATCACTTCATCAAGGCCCGGCACGGACAGATCCAGAAGCTTCGCGACGTCGGCCTGGTCCAGAAAGGTACCGCGCAGCGCGATGGTGCGGAGATGCTCCTCATGGCGCGCCTTGAACCGGGCCAGGCTCTCCTGCGGGTCAAGCTCACGCAGGGTCAGATTCTCAACTCCCCTCACCCTCCCCTCTCCCCGCGAGCGGGGAGAGGGCTGGGGTGAGGGGGCATAATCATCACCCAAACAATCGGCAAGCGAATGGGCGGGATCGGTCGAGACCAACAGGAAGGAGCGCGCCGGGTACTTGCGGGCCAGATGCAGGGCGGCGGCCGAAGCGCAGGTCGTCTTGCCCACCCCGCCTTTCCCACCGAAAAGCAGCAGGCGGAGCGCTTCCTCCCGCAAGAATTCCGGCCTTGCCTCTGCGCCCGCTTTCATTGGGTTCCCGGTCAGTGCCTGGGGTCATCGCGTGAGGCGTCCGCGCCGTCATCCGTATCGTCCTCGCCTTCATAGGATTCATCGCCGGATTCGTCATCGGCCTCTTCGTCGCCATCTTGATTGCGCCGCTCGATTTCATCCAACCAGTCGAGAAGCTGCTTCTCCTCGGCCGCAAATTGTTCTTCCGTGATCGCCCCCGTCTCGAGTTTCATATAGAGCTCGCTGAGCGACCGGGTCACGGCTTCAGCCTCCCCGGCCTTCTCCTGTTGAACCGCTTCGTGAATTTCCTTGAACACCCACAGCAGACTGGTAAACGGCGCGAGCAACAGATCATCAACGAGTAACATGGCGGTCCTCAGACCTCCAAGGCGACATCGACAAAATGATGTGGCGCCCAGGGCCCGTTGAAATCGAAGGCAAAGTAGTTGTCGAAACGCTTGGCCGCCTCAAAAACGCCGTCCTCGAAGGCCGTCCTGGCATCGCGGTCAATCAGGCAGGCCAGATGCATCACCTCCCGCTCCTCGCGGGGCTGATTCTGCTTGATGTCCACGCAGCGCGGAGCGAGCACTTCAATGACCGTGTCCGTGTGCCGCTCGCGGTCCTGAGCCAACAAGCGATCGAAGCGGCGTCCCAGCTCGATTTTGTCCTCCTGCGAAGGGCCACGCTGTTTTCCCAGCACGCTGTCGCGCAACTCTGCAAGTTCCCGGTGGCGGTTCACAAAGTACTCAAAGATATTCGGCACATCCCAGGTGACACGCAGCCCCATCTCGACCTTCCCGCGCACCCGGTCCAGTTGTTCAACAAAGGCAGCACTGTTCTCCTTCAGGATCGCCTGGACCGCCTTGGGACTGCCGGCAATGGTCCCAAAGGCCACCGGCAGGACCGTGGTCTCCTCCATCAGCCGTTTGACGACGGCATGGTGCGCCACCAGGTTCTTGCGCTCGGGCCGGATTCGTTTTTCCGTAATGTCGCTCACCACCGCCGCGACTGGTCCTTGGGAAACGGTATAGACCGGCGCTCCGTCAATCCCGATATCCCCATAGGCGGGACGCTCGACCGCGCCGGCAATCGCATACAGATAGCGGCCCGCTTCGTGCCGTGTCCTGGTATTCATGCGTGCACTCTCCTGATGTCCCTGCTGGTCCGGATTCCATTTACTCTTCAGTAGGACAAACGCCTTCGCTTCAGCTTGTCGGCCGGCGCCGAATGAATCGGCAACGACGAGGCGACCGTGAGCACCTGCGGCGCCTGCGCTTCTCCGTTCAGCTTCTCCACAAATCGTTGGAGCCGGAGTCCCTTCTTGTCAATTTCCGCCACCCGCTCTCGAATCTCGGCACACCGCCGCTCCGCGCGCTGCATTTCCAGCACGAGTCGCCGCTTTTCCATTTCAAGCATGGACAACTCGAGGAGGGCGCCGGCGGAAGTTCGGGTGCGCCGCCCGTCCACCAGTCCGGCCATCGTCTTGATATGCTGCACGCCACGTTTCTCAGAGGCCACGGTTTGCTCCTTTCCCTGCTGTTTTCGGAAGATTGCGGCCGCGAGGGGAAGCCGGCGGTGTTTCTCCTGAGGGCTTCCCCGCGATCGGAACGAGCGTGGGCGCTACCGGGCAGCATCGCTCCATGATTTCATCCAGCCGTTCGAGCCCTGCCGCCTGCCCATCGTGCGTCACTTTGATGCAATCGGCGTTCAGCACATCATGGCAAAGCTCCCGAAACGCCGGGTCGGCGGCGGCCACGGTGCCCTTGCGCCCCGCCACGATGCGGCCGAGCATGATGCAGGCCCGGATCGTGGGACGCGCATTGTTGACCCCGAGCACGCGGAACTCGCGGACGATGTCCACGATCGCCTTTGCCTGCCTCCACGGCAGTCCCGATTTCGCCTGGGTGATCGCCACTTCCGTCTCAAGGTCGTGGTGACCTACCTTGAGCGTAATCATGCGGTCCGTCAGCGCATCCTGGGTCTTGTGCACCCCGGCGTACTCCTCCGGGTTACTGGTGAAAATGGCGCTGAAGTCCGGATGCACCTGGAGGTATCCATCGCCGAGACGCGCGTCCGGGAGTTCG
>JACPTJ010000343.1 GCA_016192835.1 Betaproteobacteria bacterium | reverse complement strand
TATTACCCGCTGCAAGTCGAAAAATTTCTTCAGCGTTACGAAACGCAGATGCACGAAAGCGGCGCGGCCGCGGCGCGCCTGGCGTGGGACGACGAAGAGCGCGTGGTAGCCGACGAGTTCCTCGCTCACGCGCGTGCGCTTCGCGCGGAACGGACGGCCGCACAAAGCGCAGGGCGCGAACCGCGCATACTCGAGCTGTTGCAGGCGTGGGGTGGCGTTACCATCGCCTACCGGCGGCGCCTGATCGACAGCCCTTCGTACACGCTCAATCACGAGGAAGTGCAGAAAGCGCTCGAGGAGGGCGTGCGCTTTGCCGAAGGGCTGACACCAGCGGCGATCGAAATCGATGAGCACGGCCATGCGCGCGCCATCCGCATGACGTGCCAGCAACTCGACGCCGATGGCAAATGGTGCGCGGCCGGCGCAATCGAGCTGCCGGCGAAAAGCATCCTGATCGCGGCCGGCACCCAGCCCAACACCGTGCTCGCGCGCGAGGACGCCGCGCATTTCGCGCTCGACGGCAGGTATTTTCGCGCCTGCGACGAAGACGGCAATCCGGTCAAGGCCGAAGCCGCGATCTCGAAGCCAAACGAGGTGCGCGTGCTGCTCGCGAAGCATGATGGCCGTTACATCAGTTACTTCGGCGACGTGCATCCGTCGTTTTTCGGCAATGTGGTCAAAGCGATGGGCAGCGCGAAGCAGGGCTATCCGCTGGTGAGCCGCGTGCTGGCACGCACCCCGCCGGCCACGGCGCAAAGCGACAGCGAGTTCGTCGCCGCGCTCAATCGCGAATTGCGCGCGACGGTGCACACAGTCGTACGGCTGACGCCCCAGATCGTCGAGGTCGTGGTGCACGCGCCGCTCGCCGCGAAGCGCTTCCGTCCCGGCCAGTTCTACCGTCTGCAAAACTTCGAGAGCTTCGCCCCGCGTACTGCGGATACCACCCTTACGATGGAAGGTCTGGCGCTGACCGGCGCGTGGATCGACCCGCAGCAGGGCCTGATCTCGACCATCGTGCTCGAGATGGGCGGCTCGAGCGATTTGTGCCGTCTGCTCAAGCCCGGCGAGCCGGTGGTGCTGATGGGGCCGACCGGCAGCCCGACCGAAATCCCTGCGGATGAAACGGTGATTCTGGCCGGCGGCGGACTCGGTAACGCGGTGCTGCTCTCGATCGGCCAGGCAATGCGCCGCGCCGGCAGCAAGGTGCTGTATTTCGCCGGGTACAAGCGCATGATCGACCGCTACAAGATGGCGGAGATCGAAGCGGCGGCGGACGTCGTGGTATGGAGTTGCGACGAGGAGCCGGGGTTCACACCCGACCGCCCGCAGGACCGGACTTTTGTCGGCAACATCGTGCAGGCGATGCACGCTTACGCGGAGGGTGAACTCGGCGCGCAAACGATCGGGTTCAAGACCGCCAATCGCCTGATCGCGATCGGCTCCGACAGCATGATGGCGGCGGTGGCACGCGCACGGCACGAGGTGCTGAAGCCATATCTGAACCCGCACCATTTTGCGATCGGCTCGATCAACTCGCCGATGCAGTGCATGATGAAGGAAATCTGCGCCCAGTGCCTGCAGCCGCACCGCGACCCGGCGACGGGCAAAGTCAGTTATGTATTCTCATGCTTCAACCAGGACCAGCCGCTCGACAGCGTGGACTGGGCCGCGCTCGACCAGCGCCTGCGCCAGAACTCAACGCAGGAGAAGCTCACCGCGTTGTGGATCGGCCATTGCCTGCGTGTGATTGCTAATTCCGGTTCGCCGCCGATGAACGCCGATAACGTCAAAAACAGATAGCCGGTGTAGGGTGCGCTTGCGCACCGATTGCCGGATGGTGCGCAAGCGCACCCTACTTCAATTAATACTTTTTTGATTTTAAAATGGAATTAGTCCAGCTTGCGCAGCACCTCGGTAATGGTCCCGACGAGCTGATCGATCTGCTGCTTGCTGATGATGAGCGGCGGTGAGAGCGCGATGACGTCGCCGGCAGCCCGCGTGTGCACGCCCTGCTCGAAACAGCGCAGGAACGCCTCGAACGCGCGCGTGCCGGGTTTGCCCGGCCGCGGCTCGATATCGATCCCCGCCATCAGGCCGAAATTGCGCACGTCCGTCACGTGCGGCACGCCTTGCAGACGGTGCACGGCGTCCTCGAAGTAAGGGGCCAGCTCGCGCGCGCGGTCGAACAACTTCTCCTCGTGATACAGCCCCAGAGTTGCTTCCGCGGCCGCGATGGCGACGGGATGGCCGGAATAGGTATAGCCGTGAAACAGCTCGACCATACCCGGCGGCGCGTTGTCGACCACGGTGTCGTAGATTTGCTTGCGCACGATCACGCCGGAAAGCGGTATGGTCGCGTTGGTGACGCCTTTGGCGAATGTGATCATGTCCGGCACGACGCCGAATGTTTCGGCCGCGAACGCGCGGCCGGTGCGGCCGAACCCCGTGATCACTTCGTCGAAAATCAGCAGCAGGCCGTGCTTGTCGCAGATTGCGCGCAGCCGCTCGAGATAACCTTGAGGCGGAACCAGCACGCCGGTCGAGCCGGCAACCGGCTCGACGATCACCGCCGCAATGTTCGACGCATCGTGCAATGCGACGATACGGGTTTCGAGATCATCGGCCAGATGCGCTCCCCACGCCGGCTGCCCGCGGCTGAAGGCGTTCTTTTCGGGGTTGTGGGTATGCGGCAGGTGATCCACGCGCGGCAGCAGGCTGCCGTAGGCCTTGCGGTTGGCGGGTATGCCACCGACTGAAATTCCGCCGAATCCGACTCCGTGATAGCCGCGCTCGCGGCCGATGAATACGTTGCGATGACCTTCGCCGCGCGCACGATGGTAGGCGAGAGCGATTTTGAGCGCGGTGTCAACCGCCTCGGACCCCGAGTTGGCGAAAAACACATGATCGAGATCGCCGGGCGCCAGTTGCGCGATCAGATCGGCAACGCGAAACTCGCCGGGATGGCCCATCTGGAACGCCGGGCTGTAGTCCATGGTATCGAGCTGGCGTTTGATGGCGTCGACGATAGGCAGCCGGCAGTGTCCGGCATTGACGCACCACAACCCGGCCGTGCCGTCGAGCACCTGGCGTCCGTCGTCGGTGGTGTAGTGCATGTCTTTGGCTGAGACGAACATGCGTGGTGCCGCTTTGAACTGGCGGTTGGCGGTGAATCCCTTCCAGAGCGCCTGCAGGTCGTAATCGCGAGGTTTCATGATTTTCCAGTGGAATTTTGGAGGTTTGGAGCAGATGCTATTCTGCCGCGTTTGCGCTGATTCGGCTACTATAGATATTGGGCCGCAAAACAAAAAGCTTCACCGCGAAGGACGCGAAGGACGCAAAGGAAGAACAAAACCGACTCTAATAAGACCCCCAAATTCAGGATATCATCGCGCCCCGCAGCAAATCGGATGAATGACGGCCAGAACTCCATCAATAACTTGCGGTTTCCTTGGCTTGCCTTTCCTTTGCATCCTTCGCGTCCTTTGCGGTTCAAGATTTTTTATTCAGGAGAGTGGATGGCAAGTCACCGGGCGGTAACTGTATTCGCGTGTTTCGTAATGTGCGGCTATTGCCTTGCCGCGGAACTCACGGTTGGCTCCAAGCGCTTTACCGAGTCCTACATCCTCGGCGAAATCGTCGCGCAGACGGCCCGCAAAGCCGGTGAGGCGCATGTCACCTTCAAGCCGGGGCTCGGCAATACCGCCGTCGTGTTCGCCGCGCTGAAAAGCGGCGCGATCGACGTCTATCCTGAATACTCGGGAACGATCGCGTTCGAGTTGCTCGGCGGCAGATCCGGCACCGCGCTGGCCGATATCAATCGCGCGCTGGCATCCCTCGGGCTTGCGGCATCGGTGCCGCTCGGTTTCAGCAATACTTATGCGCTGGCGATGGCGGAAGCAACGGCGCAACGCAACGGCATACGCAGCATTTCCGAACTGAACCGGCACGCCGGGCTCGCGCTCGGACTGTCGCAGGAATTTCTCAATCGCAAGGACGGCTGGCCGGCGCTGAAGCATGCCTACGGGCTGCCGTTCAGCCCCCGCGGGCTGGATCACGGGCTCGCCTACGAAGCGCTCGCGGCGGGGCGCATCGACGTCATGGACATCTACAGCACCGATGCCAAGATCGCCCGTTACGGTTTGCGCGTGCTGGAGGACGACAAGAAATTCTTTCCCGCATACGCCGCACTCCTGCTGCATCGCGCCGATCTGCCGCAGCGCTTGCCGAAGACATGGGCGGCGCTCACCCGCCTGGAAGGCGCGATCCCGGCCGGGCGCATGATCGCGATGAATGCTGCGGCCGAACTCGATTCCGTGCCGTTCGCGCAGATCGCCGGCGGTTTCGTGAACAAAGGCAACGCGCGTGACACGCTCCCCCGGCACGGGTTTTTCGAACGGCTGTGGGGAGAGGACTTCTGGCGCATTACGTGGCAGCATCTGACGCTCGTGTTCGTGTCGCTCGCCGCAAGCTGTGCTGCCGGCATACCGCTCGGCATCTGGGCTGCGCGCTCGAAGGCTGCGCGCGGCGTGATTTTCCCGGTGGTCAGCGTGCTGCAGACGATTCCGTCGCTGGCGCTGCTCGCATTCCTGATTGCGTTGCTCAACCAGATCGGAACAGTGCCGGCGCTGGTCGCGCTGTTTTTGTACGGACTGCTGCCCATCGTGCGCAATACCGCAGCCGGTCTTGCGGAGATCAAGGCCGGGCTGATCCAGGCTGCGTCGGCATTGGGCCTGCAGCACGGCGCTATCCTGAGACTGATCGAGGTGCCGCTTGCGTCGCGCACCATTCTGGCGGGAATCAAGACCTCGGCGGTAATCAACGTCGGCACCGCGACCATCGCAGCCTTCATCGGCGCCGGCGGCTACGGCGAGCGCATTGTCGCGGGCCTTGCCATCAACGACAATACATTGCTGCTCGCCGGTGCGGTGCCGGCGGCGCTGCTCGCCATCATTATTGAAACCGGATTCGGCACCGCCGAGCGCTGGCTGGTGCCGGCCGGGCTGCGCGCCACCGCCCGTTAGTGCAATCATCAGCCGTCCCATGAAGCCTGAAGAGGCGTATGAATACTGGCTTATGAACGATGACAAGAATTAGGCTGTGTCCACTCCCACCGAACACAAAACCGTCCAAGCCCACATCTTGCACTACGCGCAGGAGATCGGCCGGCCCTTACGCAAGGGGAAAGGGGATGACTGTGCTTGCCTGCCTTCACATTCCGGCGGGCTTGAACATACCCGAATCGGGGTTTATTATACCCAATATGGGAATAAAGAAGCGACAGACCGAGACCCCCGCAATCCTGGCGATTGGGACCGCAGACGCGCTTTTCAGCAAGGTGCGGCAGCGCGTACTGGGCGTGCTGTTCGGGAATCCGGCCCGAAGTTTTTACGCGAATGAGGTGATTGCCCTCGCGGGTTCCGGCACGGGCGCGGTTCAGAGGGAATTGATTCGCCTTGCAGCGACGGGGCTGGTGACCAGTACGCGCCTGGGAAAGCAGAAACACTATCAGGCCAACGCGGCGGCGCCGGTGTTCGAGGAGTTGCGCGGCCTGGTGTTGAAGACTTCCGGTTTGGCCGATGTGCTGCGCGCCGGGTTGGCGCCGTTGGCGAAGCAAATCATTGCTGCGTTTGTCTATGGTTCGGTGGCAAAGAAGCAGGACACCGCGAAGAGCGACATCGATCTGATGGTGGTGAGCGACAGCCTGACCTATGCCGATCTCTTCGCCGCGCTGGAAGATTCAACGAACCGGCTCGGACGAAAGGTGAATCCGACGGTGTATTCGCCGCAGGAGCTTGCAAAGCGCAGAAAACAGGGCAATGCCTTCGTCACGCGGGTACTGGCACAACCCAAGATTTGGCTGATCGGCGGAGAATGTGATCTCGCCGCTTGAAAACCTGTGCGGTCCGGGGAAGTCCCTGCGCCAGGAGCCGCCGGATGCGAAGGAATTCGCCGGGCTGAAGCACTCGGGACGCACACGGCTTGCCGACGCGGAAAATCCGGCCATTGCCCTGGAAAGCCGGTTCGATCTGGCCTATAACGCGGCTCATGCGTTGTGCCTCGCGGCGCTGCGCCGCCTCGGGTATCGCGCCGCGAACCGATACATTGTTTTCCAGGTTTTGCCCCACACACTCGGTCTCGGGGCCGCGGTATGGGGCGTGCTTGCCAAGTGCCACGACGTGAGAAATCTCGGCGAATACGCGGGCGATCTGAACGTCGATACGTGGCTGCTCGCGGACCTCATCGCGGCATGCAAAGCAGTGGACACGGCACTCGACAAGCTGCCGCCACCCGCCTGACGCGGACAGATATGAGCACATTGCGGCAAGGCTGCGTCGCGCGGCGCCCGACGGTTAATTGACAAATCCGGATCGAGCAGCGGAGGCAACATGAAAAAATGGAATCTTGTCATCGATGTCGCGAAGTGCACCAACTGCAATAACTGCTTTCTCGCGGATAAAGACGAGTATGTCGGCAACGATTTTCCCGGCTACGCGGCGCCGCAACCCCGGCACGGGCACCGCTGGCGGAACTGACGACGGACAACTACGGGGACTTCAAATTCGACAAACTGGACCAGAACAGCGGCAGCTATACGGTCGAAATTTCCCATCCGGATCGCGGCAAGGAAGTCATTGAGGTGCGGTTGGGAGAAAGCCAGTACGTGGGAGTCATCAACCTGAAATGACTTGCCGAACGCCGCGCGCAAGTGTGATGTCGTTCGCCAGTTGCTCTACTGCGTCGCGGAAACGAAAGTGCCGCGAGGCGAGGAGCGCGTAGTCGCGCTCGCGGCGGGAGCCCTTCGCCCGCACGATACGCGCGAGCTGCCTGCGGTCGCGCAAACTCCAGCGCGCGAGGTCCGGGAGGCAGGCGAGTAGTGGCGCCATGCGGTGGAATCCGGCAATCTCTGCGACAGACCAGCGTCGCCAGTCCGTTATTTCAAGCACCCGTGCCACGCGCCGCACTGACGCCCGCTCGGCCATCCGCCG
>JACPTJ010000342.1 GCA_016192835.1 Betaproteobacteria bacterium | reverse complement strand
TAATACGGCAGCGCGTTTCGCTGGCTGCCTCCGCCCATCGCGAGCGGCATGTCAATTGCCGGCGGCGGCTCGACCCCGGGGTCGATATGCCACGCGGCAAGCAGCCCCGGGTTGGGGTGGCGGCCGGGCCGCGTGATGTGGCGGTTGCTCCAGACCTCCTCCTGCCAGCTTGCCACTTTTCCGTTGCGGTCGAGAGTTCCCTCCATTCTGACCACCATCGCCGGACCGAAAGGTTCCCAGCCGAACTCGTCCTCGCGCATCCACTGCAGCCTGACCGGGCGCCCTGCGACGGCGCGCGCGAGCAGCACGGCATCGAGCGCGGCATCGTCGGCGCCGTTGTGTCCGTAGCATCCCGCGCCTTCCGCGTGCCTGACCACGATATTGGCGGTATCGAGTTGCAATGTCTTGGCGAGCTCAGCACGCAGCGAATAAATCGCCTGGCTGTGGGACCACACGTCGAGCCGGTTCTCATGCCACCAGGCGACCGCGCACGAAGGGCCGATCGAGGCATGCGCGAGATACGGGCGGGTGTAGGTTGAAACCAGCGCTTTGCCGCCGCGTACGGACGCTGAAGATTTCTCTCTGAGCAGCTCGTCCTCGGCCGGCTGCGCGCGCAGGAACTCGGGCATCGCGTCGGCATCCGGCAGGTCCGCCTGCTCGTCCCATACCGCGTTGCGCGCGAGGGCCTGCATCGCCTTGATCGCCTGCTCTTCGCGCGCGGCAATGACGCCGAGGAAGTTGCCTTCGCGCACGATGGCCTCCACACCGGGCATCGCGCGCACGGCCGCGGCATCGAGCGAGATCAGCGTGGCTCGATAAGACGGCGGGCGCATCACGCGGCCGTGCAGCATCCCGGGGAATTCGAGGTCATGAACGTACGCAGCGCCGGTGAGTTTGCCCGGGATATCAAAACGAGGCACTGCCTTTCCGACGAGCTCGAGCTCGCCGGACTGCTTGGGGCTCACCTGCCCGGTTGCTTCACGCGCGAGATCGACTTCCGCGGCGAGTTCCCAGTAGGTGGCGCTCTCGCGGCGGGCGCGCACGCGGATCGTGCCGTCTTTCACCGTGAGGCTTTCGAGGCCGGCCTTAAGCTTGCGCGCGGCGGTTTGCAGCAGCAGATCGCGCACTTCAGCGCAGACCTGGCGCAACGCCGAGCCCCCCTCCTCGATCGAGCGGCTGCCCGTGGTCGAGCCTTCGTCCGGACTCAGAGATGTATCGACCGGCACCATGCGTATCCGCGTGTAATCGACGTCGAGCTCGTCAGCCGCAATCTGCGCCATCGCGGAGACGATGCCCTGGCCAATCTCCACCTTGCCGGTGCGTACCGTGACCGTGCCGTCCGCATTAATTTGCAGCCAGCGGTCGAGCCGCCGGTTGGCGTTGAGCGTGGGCGGAAGCCTGGCGGTTGACGTACTCATCGCGGCGTTCCCGCGGCGATGCTCCGCGCTGCGCGCCGGATCGCGCGCACGATGCGGGTATGCGTGCCGCAGCGGCAGAGGTTACGGTCGAGCGCGGCGCGAATCTCATCTTCGCCGGGATTCGGGTTTCTGTCGAGCAGCGCCTTGGCGCTCATGATGATGCCACTCGCACAGTAACCGCATTGGGCAGCCTGCTCGTCAATGAAGGCCTGCTGCAGCGGATGCAAACGCTGAGGCGTGCCGAGACCTTCGATGGTAGTGATGCGCTTGCCTGCGGCCGCCCACAGCGGCGTGTCACAGGATTGCACATTCCGGCCATCGATCAGCACATTGCAGGCGCCGCACTGGCCCAGGCCGCAGCCAAAGCGCGTGCCCTTCAGTTGCAGATCGTTGCGCAGAATGTAGAGCAACGGCGTGTCGGCCTCCGCGGTAACGGAATGCTCTATGCCGTTCACATTGAGTTTGATCGTGTCTGTCATTAGGCCGTGTCTGAATAATTGGACGCTTACAAACGATGTCCCAAAGCAGCCGCGTCGTGTATCGCCTCGAAAGCGGTCCGCGGCACCACGCAATCCCCGACATCGAATACGGCCGGGCCGCCGGGAACCGCCTTGAGAATTTCGGCGAGGCTCATCTGCGACACCATCGGACGCGCGGGGACGATGAGATCAAGACTGCGAATTGCGATTTCCTGACCCGCCTTCCGAAGCAGCGCGCGATCGCTCCCCAGCGCTTCGACAGTCGTGCCCAAGTGTATCGTGACATTCTTGCGCGCGCGCAGATCGGCCACAGTTTGCCAGCACGGGCGCATTCCCAACTCGCTGGATAGAGTATTGCCGGGTTCCACCACGATGACTTCCCCGCCGCGCTCGGCGAGCGCAAGTGCGACGCCCACGCCCAGCATGCCGCCGCCGATGACCAGTGCGCGCCGGATACCGCCGCCGCGTTTTTGCAGTACGGAAAACGCGTCCACCAGCGGCGCATCGTCCATCCCCGGAATGCACGGTATGCCCGGCACGGCTCCGGTTGCGACTACGACCGCGTGCGGATGTAACCCGAGAACGAAGTCCTGATCTGCATCGACACCGTACCGCAGGCTGGCGCCTGCGCGCGCTGCAGCACCCGCCAGATATTCGGCGAGCGCCGCGAAATCGGAACGTCCAGGTATGTGGCGGTTGAGTAGAAGCTGGCCCCCGGGCTCGGATTCGCGCTCCAGCACGGTCACGGCGTGTCCGCGCAATGCGAGGACACGCGCGGCTTCCAGACCTGCAGGGCCGGCGCCAATCACCACGACAGATTCCCGGCGCGCCGCCGGGCGGATTGCGTACTGCCGCTCGCGAGACGTTTGCGTGTTGGCGAGGCACAACACCGGCTCGTTCTGGCCGAGCAGATCGCTGCATTTGAGGCATGCCACGCAGTAGCAGATCTCCTGCGCGCGCCCTTCCCGGCTCTTGCGCGGCCATTCGGCGTCAGCGTGCAGGGCCCGGCCCACCGTCACGAAATCCGCGGTGCCGGCCGCCAGAATGCTCTCCGCGACCTGCGGATCGCTGATCCGGCCTGCGACGCTCACCGGGATTTTGACCGTTGGCCGAATCGCAGCCGCCAGTGCGGCAAGACAGCCCTGCGGCATTTCCATCGGCTGGACTATCCACGGCGCCGATTCATAAATTCCGGCCGAGACATCGATCAGATCGATGCCCGCTGCTTCCAGATGCGGTGCGATGCGGCAGGCATCTGCAAGCGTCAAGCCGCCTTCGACGTGCTCATCTGCCGATAATCGGTACAGAAGCGGGATATCGGTTCCGACGGCGGCCCGTACGGCGCGTATCACTTCGAGGGGAAAGCGCAGGCGCCGCGCGAAATCGCCGCCGTATTCGTCGTCCCGCCGGTTCGAAAATGGCGACAGGAACTGGCCGATCAGGTAGCCGTGCGCGCCGTGGATCTCGATGACATTGAATCCCGACGCCACGGCACGTACCGCGGCGGCTGCGAACGCATCGACCAGATCGCGGATTTCCGGGATCGTCAGTATCCGCGGCATCTCGCCGCCCGCAACCGCGGTACACGGCACTGCTGAAGGCGCAACGGGCTGGGTCAATGTAACCGGCGAGGATGTTTCCCGGCCCGCGAAATATATTTCGGCCCCGACGAGCGCGCCGTGGCGATGACAGGCGTCAACCAGGCGGCGGTAGCCCGGTACGAGTTCGTCGTCATGCAAGCCGAGCTGGTAGCGGTGTCCCATGCCCGCCGGGTGTACATACATCGACTCCAGCATGATCAGCCCTGCTCCACCTGCGGCCCTCGCTTCGCAGTAATCGATGTAACGCTGCGTGACAGCCCCCGTCGGCAAGGCGAGATTCTTTTCCATCGGCGCCATCAAAATCCGGTTGCGGACAGTGAGACGTCCAATGCGGCCGGGCGCGAAGAGATGCGGGAACGTACTCATGCGGGGCGAGGAAAAAAATTAAGACGCCAGCCGCTGATAAACCCACCGCGCCGCCGCAAACAGCCTGCGGTCATCGCTGCGTCTGGCGATGAGTTGCGCGCCGATCGGCATGCCGTGCGGGCCCTTGAATACCGGCAGCGTCACCGACGGCACGTGCATGGTCGTCCAGATCATGTACACCCAGGGGTGGACCGTCGAATTGAGGCCGAGTGGCGCTTCGCCCGCCGCCGACGCTGCGAGGAGTATGTCGTAATTACCGATGATCGGCGCAAGCAGGTGTCGGCAGCGCGCGACCAATTCGCGCATGCTCGCATAGTCTTCGTAGCTGCACGCCAGGCCGTCCTTGAGCCGCCCGTTGCGCAACGTCTCGCTGAGCTCGCCCCAGCGGTTTTCGATTTCCCAGGTGAAGTTGCGCGCGAATTCAAATCCGGAGATCCAGCGGTGCGCGGCCTCGAGACCTTCGAAATCCGCGGGCAGCGTAACCTCTTCGACCGTGGCGCCTGCGCGCGCCAACCGTTGCGCAGCATCTTCGAGCAGCTTCTGCGTCGCCGGTTCAAGCCGCGGCCACACGTGAGTGCGGCAAAAACCGATGCGTGGCGCCGGGACATTGTCTGGAATCGGCACGGGCTCGACGCCGAGCAGCACGTCGCGATACAGCGCGATATCCTCGATCGAGCGCGCGAGTATGCCGAGTGTGTCGAGCGAACCCGAGGATTCCATGACGCGGGCAGTGCGCAGATCTCCCCATGTCGGGCGATAGCCGACCACGCCGCAGAACGAAGCAGGCCGCGTCGTCGAACCGGTCGTCTGTGTGCCGATCGCCAGCGGCACCATGTAATCGCCGACTGCGGCGCCCGAGCCGCTCGACGACCCGCCCGGCGTGCGCGCCGGATCGAGCGGATTGCGCGTCTTGCCCGGATGAACGTTCGCAAACTCGGTGGTGACGGTCTTGCCCATCACTATGCCGCCCGCCTTGCGGCTGAGCGCGACGCAGGCCGCATCGCTCGAGGGCTGGTGACCTTCGTAAATCGGCGAGCCGTACTCGGTCGGCATGTCGCAAGTGTCGATGATGTCCTTGACGCCAATCGGTACGCCCGTGAGTGGCCCGCGCCTGCCGCTTTGGTCGAGCGCGCGTGCCTGTTCGATCACCTGATCCGGATTCAGGTATTGCCACGCCTGCACCTGCGGCTCGCGTGCCGTGATGCGCTCGAGGCAGGCGCGCGCGACTGCTTCGCAGGTGGTCCTGCCGGCGTTGATTGCCGCAACGATCTCGGTCGCGGTTAATTCATTCAGCGGAGTCGTCACCTTATCGATGATCGTAAATGTGCTCCCACCCTCACCTCGACCCTCTCCCGCCCGGGCGGGAGAGGGAGTGTTCCCTCCATCTGCCTGCGGAAAAAAATTCCCCTCGCCCCGCTTGCGGGGAGGGCCAGGGTGAGGGGATAAGTCATTCTACATATTCGCGGCGAACCAGTCCGCGATGTAATCGACCCCCACCTGCCGGTTGTCGACCTGGCAATGCTCGGCACCGCCCTCCTCGGCCGTAAATATTTTCAGGGTCTTGCGCTTCGTGCCGGCGGCGTCGTAGAGCTTCTGGGCGGAATCGAGCGGAACGATGCGGTCGTTTTCCCCGTGTACGATCAGCAATGGGCACTCGATGCGCCCGGCGACGCCAGTGAGGTCAAAACGCTTCGCCATCTCAAGCGCGCTGTCGAGGTCCTTCGCGCCAAACACCCACGGCACCTGGAACGACGATTGCGCGCTTTTTGTCGCATCGACCTGCGTCACCTTTTTGATCGTGTTGACCCAATCGTAGATACTCCAGTGCATGGCCCCGAACGCGGCACAGGCCGCATAGCGCTTCTCGAACGCTACGATGCGCGGCGCGTAGTAACCGCCGAAGCTGTAGCCCATGACCGGGATTTTTTTCGGATCCACGTCCGGACGCGAGGTGACGTAGTTGTAGGCGGCGGTACCCGTGACCTCGTAATCGTGGCGCGTGTGTATCTTGCGCAGGCGTAGCGATTCGCCCTGCCCCGGCCCGTCGATCGCCAGCGTGTGCCAGCCGCGCTTGGCGAATTCGAGGCCGCAGAACAGCACACTCATTTCCTTGCAATTGTCCAGACCGTCGAACAGCACCACGGTGGGCGCCCGTCCGGATACACCGGGCGCCTTCATGAAATATGCGGCCAGCGCCGCACCTTCGTAAGGAACATCGACACGTTCGATATTGGGATAGCGCCGCTCGAACCCCGCGTGAAAACACCGCAGCGCCTTGCGATACATCGCGAACTTCTGCTCGCTCGGCGCGATGAAGCGCTCGCCGGTGAAATAGTAGTTGCCGGCGCGGATATAGTAATTGCCCGCGGTAGCCTGCCGCCCTTCGGCAGCGGCCTTGTCAGCGGTCTGCTCGATCCGGCTTGCCATCGCAGACCATTCCTGCCACCACGCGTCGGCCTCGCCTGAACGCGCTTTCAGCTTTTCACCGATGCGGTCGATCTCCTCGAGTGCGACTGCGCCATACGGCGCCATCCCTTTCGCAATGAGGGTCGCATTCGACCATTGGAAGCTGTCCGGAAAATGATCGATCCAGGTGCCGTTCGACGACATTACCTACTCTCCCTGAGAACCGTGGCTCGTGGTACGTGATTGGTGATTAGTGGCCCGTAATTTGTAATTGGTGATTAGTGATTGGCAAAATCAAAACCGACTTTCGACAGTGCTTTAGTCAACACTAACCACTAATCACCAGTCACCAATCACGGTTCTTACTCAACGGTGATTCCGACTTCCTTGATCACCGTCGCCCACGTCGCGATTTCCTTTTTGATGAAGGCCGAAAACTCTTCCGGCGAGTTGCCGACCGGGTCCGCGCCCAAACCGATGATGCGCTCTTTTACCTCGGGAATGGACAGGGCCTTGGCGAGTGCCTGGTGCAGCCGGTCGATCACCGCGCGGGGCGTTCCCGTCGGCACGACCACGCCGTTCCATTCGATCGCTTCAAACCCGGGGATGGCGGCCTCGGCTATGCTCGGGACGCCGGGCAGCGCAACGTTGCGTTTCAAGCTGCTCACGGCGAGAGCGACCAGCTTACCGCTCTGGAAGTGCTGGATCGAAGAAGGAATGGTGGCGAACAGGATCGCAGTCTCACCGCCGACGATCGAAATGACGGCGGGACCGCCGCCCTTGTAGGGAATGTGCACCATCTTGATGCCGGCCGCGTAGCTGAATCGCTCCGTCGCCAGATGGTTCGCGCTGGCGTTACCCGCGGAACCGTAATTCAGACTGCCCGGTCTGGCTTTGGCGAGCGCGATCAGCTCTTTGACCGATTTTGCCGGCACCGACGGGTGCACCGACAGCACCAGCGTGACGATGGAAACCAGGCTCACCGGCACGAGATCCTTCTCCGTATCGAACGGCATTTTCTTCATCAGGCTGGGATTGGCGCCGAACGTGATGTTGGGGATTCCCAGCGTGTGGCCGTCGGGCGGCGATTTGGCCGCAATGTCCAGGCCTATTGTTGACGAGCCGCCGGGCCGGTTCTCGACCACCACCGATTGTCCGAGAATTTCGGTCAGCCGCGGCGCAAGAATGCGGAACACCACGTCGGTGGAGCCGCCGGGCGAGTACGGCACGATGATGCGGATGGGTTTGGTGGGATAGCTTTGCGCGGTTGCAGCGCCCGCACCAATGAACGGCACGGACGATAATGCCAACAAGAAACGACGCAGCATGAAATTCATTTTAGCCTCCTCTGGTTTTTTGCAATGTCCCGCGCCTTAACACGGATTTCACGAACTACGAGCCATCTACCACGAATCACGAACTGAAGGCCGAGATTCCTGTCTGGGCGCGGCCGAGCACCAGCGCGTGGATGTCGCTGGTGCCTTCGAGCGTGTTCACGGTCTCCATGTTCAGCATGTGGCGGATCACGTGGAATTCGTCGGAGATGCCGTTGCCGCCATGAATGTCGCGCGCCATGCGCGCAATTTCGAGCGCCTTGCCCGTCGAGTTGCGCTTGATCAGCGACACCATCTCGGGTGTCGCCTTGCCCTGCTCGCGCAACCGGCTCACGTGCAGGCAGGCCAGCAGGCCGAGCGAAATCTCGCTCTGCATGTCGGCTAGTTTTTTCTGGATCAGCTGATTGGCCGCGAGCGGCCGGCCGAATTGCTTGCGGTCGAGCGCGTACTGGCGCGCCGCGTGCCAGCAAAATTCCGCGGCGCCGAGCGCGCCCCAGCAGATGGCGAAGCGCGCGTTGTTGAGGCAGCCGAACGGCCCTTTCAGCCCCGTTACGCCGGGCAGCAGATTTTCTTCGGGCACGAACACCTGGTCCATTACCACCTCGCCGGTGGGCGATGCACGCACCGAGAACTTGCCTTCGATCTTGCGCGTGGCGAGTCCTTTCATGCCGCGCTCGAGAATGAACCCGCGTATGACTCCGGAGTCGTCCTTCGCCCACACGATCATGATGTCCGCGATCGGCGCGTGCGTGATCCACAGCTTGGTGCCGCTCAGTGCATACCCGCCGTCGACTTTGCGGGCGCGGGATATCATGCTGCCGGGGTCGGAGCCGTGATCGGGTTCGGTGAGGCCGAAGCAGCCGAGCAGTTCGCCCGTGGCCATGCGCGGCAGATACTTCTGGCGCTGTTCTTCGCTGCCATAGGCATAAATCGGAGTCATCGCCAGCGCGCCCTGTACGGAGCACGCCGAGCGGTAGGCGGTATCGACGCGCTCGAGTTCCCGCATGACGAGGCCGTAGGCGACGTAGCCGATGCCCGCGCAGCCGTAGCCTTCGAGCGGCGCGCCGAGAAAACCCAGCGCGCCCATTTCGCGCATCACCTCGACATCGAAGGTCTCGGTGCGGTTCGCGTGCAGGATGCGCGGCGCGAGCTTTTCCTGCGCGTACTGGCGCGCCGTATCGCGGATCAGTTTTTCTTCCGAAGTCAGCTGCTGTTCGAGCAGGAAAGGATCCTGCCAGTCGAAGCGCCCGCCCATCAGCGTGACGGTGGAGGTATCGTTCATGTTACGCTCCGTGCGTGCGGAATTTTCGCATCAGCCTGCTATGCCGGAAACTGCATCGGCGCAAGGGTCCCCGATGCAACCGTTTGCGGCGCCTCCGCCGCCAGATCGCGAGGACTGCAGCCGATATTGACGTGATTGAATCCGTGGAGCTTCATGTACGGGTTTTCAGACGCGTTCGAGTATCACCGCCATGCCCTGCCCGCCGCCGATACAAAGGCTGACCAGGGCATACCGGCCGCCGCTGCGCTGCAGCTGTCGCGCCGCAGTGAGCGCGAGACGCGTGCCGGAGGCCCCCAGCGGGTGGCCGACCGCAATCGCGCCGCCGTTCGGATTTACGCGCTTGTCGTCGAACGCGACGCCAAGCCCCTTGAGGCACGACAGCACCTGCGTCGCAAATGCCTCGTTGATTTCGATGATATCCATGTCGTTGATGCTGAGGCCCGCCCGCGCGAGTGCTTTCTTCGAAGCCGCGACCGGGCCGATACCCATAATGTTCGGCCGCACGCCGGCGGCGGCACTCGCCACCACGCGCGCAATCGGCTTGGCGCCGGCTTTCTCGCCTGCCTTGAGGCTGGCGACGATCATCGCCGCCGCGCCGTCATTGACGCCTGAGGCATTGCCGGCAGTGGTGACACCGCCCTCGTAGAGCGGCTTCATTTTCGCCAGCGCGTCGAGGCTGGAATCCGGCCGCGGATGTTCGTCGTCGGCGACCGGCGGCACCGGGCCTTTGCGCGTCGGCGGCAGCTCAAACGGCGTGATTTCGCCGGCAAAGAACCCCTCGCCTTTGGCGATCGCATATTTTTGCTGCGACGCGAGCGCGAATTTGTCGGCCTCCTCGCGCTTGATGTCGTACTCGCGTGCCAGCGTATCGGCCGTCTGCGGCATCTGGTCGTCGCCGAATTGCCTGGTCAGCTTGGGATTGGAGAAACGCGGGCCGATCGTGCTGTCGAAAATGCGCATATCGCGCCCGAAAGGGTTTTCACTCTTGCCGAACACGAAAGGCGCGCGGCTCATGCTCTCAACACCCCCAATCAGAAACACTTCGCCTTCGCCGGCTGTG
>JACPTJ010000006.1 GCA_016192835.1 Betaproteobacteria bacterium | reverse complement strand
GGGCTGAAGGAGCACGAAAGCTTGTTGCGCGCAATTCGCGCCGGCCGCACGTCCGAGGCGGTACGCATAATCGAATCGCACCTGCGCGAGGCGTGGGTGCAGTACGAGGCGCACCTGCTCCAACTCGCCGCACCCTGACCCGGAGGCATGCCCCGGCTCGCGCACGGCAGTTCGGATGCAATCGCCCGGCGTGTTCGGAATGGCGCGCGACCGTGCATTGCATGCGCACGGAGCATCGAGACCGGACCTGCTATTCGATGGGCCTGACCCCCGCCTCTTTGACCACTTTCGCCCAGCGCGCTATTTCGATCTTCATGTATTCGCCGAGCGCCTGCATCGTGCCGCCCACCGGCACCATACCGATTCGCAGAAAATGCTCGCGCGCATCCGGTTGCTGCAGAATGCGATTGATCTCGGCGTTGAGCTGCTGGGTAATGTCGTGCGGCGTGCCCGCCGGCGCAAAAACCGCGTACCAAACGATCGATTCGAAACCCGGAACACCGGACTCGGCGACCGTAGGAAGCTCGGGCGCAATTTCGACGCGCTGGCCGCTGCTCACCGCGAGCGCCCGGACCTTGCCGGCCCGCGCTTGCGGCAGCATCGCCGTCACCGGGTTGAATATCGCGTGCACTTCACCGCCGAGCAGAGCGGCAACAGCCGGTGTCGCGCCCTTGTAAGCCACGTGCAGCATGTCGATTTTCGCAATCGACGCGAACAGTTCCATGGTGAGGTGCGTCGACGTTCCGGCCCCCGACGACGCGTATATGAGTTGTCCGGGCTTCGCCTTCGCGAGGGCGATGAGTTCCTGCACCGACTTCGCCGGCACCGACGGGTGCACACCCAGCACGTTGGGCGTCTGCACCACGAGTGCTATCGGGGCCAGGTCCCTTACGGCATCGAACGGCAGGTTCCGGTACAGCGACACGTTGATGGCAATCGTACCGGTCGTTGTGAGCAGTGTATAGCCATCGGGGGCGGCGCGCGCCACCATCCCGGTGCCGATCGTGGTGCCGCCGCCGGGCCGGTTGTCGACGATCACCGGCTGCCCCCACGCTTCGTTGAGCTTCGGCGCGATGGTGCGCGCGACGATATCGACGGAGCCACCCGGCGTGAACGGATTGACGATCCGGATCGGCTTGATTGGATAGCGCATCGCCTGCGCCGGCACCGCCACTTCCGGCCACGCGACGGCGGCGGCAATCGTTGCTGCGACCCAGGCGCTGTACGCGGATGTTTTCACTGCGGCCTCCTTCCTGTGACCACCGCCAATACGTCGCCGCGCTAGGGCGCGCTGCCCGAAGCGGCCTTGATGATGCCGGCGGACTCCAGCCGTTTGATGTCGTCGCTACTGTAGCCGAGGTCTGCAAGAACGGTGTGCGTATCGGCTCCGATGCCGGGTTTTCCGGGCCAGCGGACGCGCCCCGGGCTGCGGCGAAATCGCGGGACCACGTTTTGCAGGCGCACGCTGCCCAAAGCCGGGTCCTCCACTTCAACCAGCGTCCCGCGATGTTTGACGTGGGGATCGGCAGATATTTGCGCAACGTCATAAATCGGGCCCGCGACCACATCGAAATCACGGAAGCGCTGGAGCGTCTCCTCCAGCGTGTGTCCGGCAATCCACTTCGCAATCACGCTATCGCATTCTTCGAGCCGCTTCACGCGTTGCGGATTGGTCGCGAGACCCGGGTCATCCGCCATGTCGTCGCGCCCGATCGCGCGAAACAACCGCTGCGCGATGGAATTCGCCGCGCAGGAAACAACCACCCAGCGGTCGTCCTTCGTGCGGTAGGCGTTCCTCGGAACAGTCCACGTCGAGCGGTTACCTTTGCGCTTCATGTTGACGCCCAACTGGTCGTAATCGATCACCATCGCGCCCATGAGGGAGAGCAGCGGCTCGTATAGGCTCAGGTCGATTTCGTCTCCGTAGCCGCCGTTCCGCTCGCGCGCATACAGCGCCGCGAGCACCGCATAGGTGCCGCTCATCGCGGCGACGCCGTCGGCAAACGGAAACGGCGGCAGTGTCGGCGGGCCATCGGCCTCGCCGGTGACGTGCGCAAACCCGCTGAACGCTTCAGCGAGCGTGCCCATTCCCGGGCGATCGCTGTACGGCCCTTCCTGCCCATAGCCGCTGATGTGCAGCATGACGAGACCGGGATTCCCGGCAGCGAGCGTGTCGTAGTCGAGTCCCCACTCCTTCATGCGCCCGGGGCGGAAATTCTCAATAAGTACATCGGCAGTGCGCGCAAGGCGCTTCGCGATCTCCGCGCCGGCCGGCTTGCTGATGTCAACCGTAGCGAGCGTCTTGTTCCGCGCGACGACACGCCACCACAAGCCTTCGCCGTTCTTGAAGCGTCCTATCTTCCTGACTTCCTCGCCCTTCGGAGGTTCGATCTTGATCACGTCCGCCCCGAGATCGGCGAGATTGGCTGCGACGAGCGGGCCCGCAAACAACATCCCCAGATCGATGACCTTGAGCCCCACCAGCGGGCCGGCCGCCTGCTTGTCCGGCATCAGCGGTATCCGGGTCACTTTTTTTGACCGTGCTGGGCCATGAACTTGCTGCGGCACTCCAGCGTGTCGAAGTAATACCACTTGCCGTCGTGAAACTGTCGCGTGCCCTTGGCTGGATCCACTTCCGCGGCGCCGAATGCCGTCTGACCGGTCGTCGCACGCGCCGCCGCTTCATCGATGCTCTTGCCGCACACTGGACATTGGGCCATCGTGTTCTCCTCCTCTGCTCACGCTTCCGGAACGACGGGCACCGGCCTTCCCAGAACCACGCGCCCCGGGAAGTCCAGCAGAGCGCGCGCGATCCGGGCACGATGCTCGTAGGTGGTCCCCAACCGCATGGTCCATGCGGAAACGCGCCGGAACCACAGGTGCAGATCGAGCTCCATCATGAAGCCGATGCCGCCGTGGATAATCTGCGAAAAGCGCACCACCGCTTCGCACTTTTCGTTGCAAAACGCCTTCGCCTGGGAAACCTCGACGCTGGCCGGCAGGCCCTGATCCATTTTCCACAGCGCTTCGTACGTGAGCAGGCTGCCGCCATCGATCCAGATGATCATGTCGGCGCAGATGTGATGCGATGGCCATCTCCGCGTCTTTTCTCGTCGCGCCCAGCATTTGGGCGCACAGGAGCGCGGTCGCGCGATCGAGCATGCGTTCGATGATCGGCGCTCCCTGGTTGAGTTCGCCGATGAGATTGGACCTGGGTGTGCGAACATCGCGAAACACCACCTCGCCCTGCTTGTCTTTCGCGAGCGTGACGAGAGGGGTATGGGAAATGCCCGGGCTCTTGGTGTCCACCAGGAAGAGGGAAAGACCGGCGTTGGCGGGGGACGCAGGCGCGGTCCGGCACGCGACCAGGCATCGATCGGCCGCGACGAAATTGTCGACGAAGAGCTTGGTGCCGTTGATGACGAAGTCATTGCCATCGGCAACTGCCTGCGTGTGGACGGTCTCCGGGAGCAGACGCGGGTCCTGTTCCGTGAACGCCCACGTGAGGATCGTTTGTCCCTTCACCACATCCGGCAGTATCGCTTCGCGCTGCGCCTCGCTGCCGTCCCTGGCTATCGTCAGCGCGGCCACCACCGTGCTATGCAGCGGCAGCGGGGCAACGGCGCGTCCCACTTCTTCCAGGATGAGGCCCAACTGCACCAGAGGCAGATCCAGGCCGCCATGCTTCTCGGGCAACGCCATGCCCTGCCAGCCCAGCCCGGCGATCTTCTGCCACAGGCTTTCGGGATATCCCCTGGCGTCCTGCTCCATCTTGCGTACGAGGCTGGGCGGACACTCAGCGTCCAGGAATTCCCTGGTGGTACTCCGGAGCATCGCTTCGTCTTCGTTCAGCAGCACGTCCATATTCTTCCCTTTTGCGCAGACCGCGCTGAGGCTCAACCTTTTTTCCCGCGCGGCAGACCGAGACCGCGGCGGGCGACCTGGTCCCGCATGACTTGCGTGCTGCCGTGGTTGATCCCGGACTGAAAGGATCCCATCAGGTTGTGCGCAAAGATGCCTTTTTCGACGGCACGCGGCGAGCCGTTCAACAACTGCGCGTACGGACCGAGCATCTGGGTGATCGCCTCGGATGTCTTCACACCGTGCTCGGGCGCCCACACCTTCTCGGCCGAGCCCTCGTAGCTAAAATGGCCGCCGCGTTCAACGATCGACATGCTGCGCATCGTCATGAGCCGGCATACCTGCGCCTCGATCCAGAGTTCCGCGAGCTTGTCCCGGATCGCCGGATTGTCCGCAGGCGAGTAGCCGCCCAACCGGTTCTCCTTGACCCAGTTGATGATGTCCTCGTCGCGCAGCACCGAGATCAGGTAGCGCGCGGCGCCGACCCGGTCGAGGTTCAGTCCCAGTGTTCCCACGGTCCACCCCTCGTTCTCTTTGCCGAGCAACGCCGTCTTCGGCACTCGCACATCGTCGAAGAACGTCTCATTGGTCCGGCTCTGGCCGTACGTGGTGCGCGTGGGCGCCTTGGGATCGTTCTGGATGGTCCACAGCGGACGCACGGTAATGCCGGGCGTGTCCAGCGGAAACACGAACACCGAAATGCCCTTGTGCTTGGGCGCAT
>JACPTJ010000341.1 GCA_016192835.1 Betaproteobacteria bacterium | reverse complement strand
GCCCTCGACCAGCAGATACATCCTGGCATCCTTGTGAAACAGGCTGCGGTGTTTCTGTTGTTCAACGAAAAACCTTTCGCCCTGCGCCACGCTCTCGCTCGTCCCCGCAGACTCGAAAAACGCCAACGCGGTGGCCGGATCGTAAATCGGGCTTTGCGAAGGCTTGGTGAAATCCAGATCCTCCATATTCAATCTTTGCGAAAAACCATCGTTGGCCTGAAGGGTATTCTGATCCTCGGTTGAGGCAAGGACCGCCGCCCATTTTATACCACCTGACCGTTGCCGACGGCACCAGGCGTGGGTGAACGTGCCACGAGTCCGTGCGCCCCCAGCAGCGAATTTACGGTATCCTGATCGAGCATGCCCAAGGAGAATTTCATGCCGTCACGGATTGTTGCCGCCGTCATTGCGCTGCTCGCTTGCATCTCCTCCGTCGCTGCCGCCGATCTCCGCATCGGCCTGAGCGCCGACATTACCTCGCCCGATCCGCATTATCTTGCCGCGCAACCCAACATCAATATCGGCTGGCACGTGTTCGATGCGCTGACGCGCGTCGACCCGCGCGCGCGCCTGATTCCCGGCATCGCAACGTCGTGGCGCGCCGTCGACGCGACGACCTGGGAATTCAGGATCCGCAAAGGCATCCGCTTCCATGACGGCTCGGAACTCACCGCCGACGACGTCGCGTTTTCTCTGGAGCGCCCGCTCAGCATCGCCGGCAGCCCCGGCGGCTTTGCCTCTTTCGTGCGTCCGATCGTGGCGAAGGAAATCGTCGACCCCTACACGATCCGGCTCAGGACCGCGGCGCCCTACGGCGCGCTGCCGCAGGATTTGAATTCGATCCTGATCGTATCGAAAAAAACTGCCGCCAATGCGACCAGCGAAGATTTCAACAGCGGCCGCGCGATGATCGGCAGCGGCCCCTACCGCTTCGTGCGCTTCGCGCGCGGCGACCGCGTCGAGCTGGCGCGCTTTGACGGGCACTGGGAAGCGCCCGCCGCGTGGGACAAAGTCACTTTCCGCCTGCTGCCGACCGACCCGGCGCGTACGGCGGCGCTGCTCGCCGGGGATGTCGACGTAATCGAGAACGTGCCGACCGCCGATCTCGCGCGGCTGCGCGGCAATCCGAATTACCGTCTCGCGCAGGCGGTATCGTGGCGCACCCTCTTTTTCCATCTCGATCAATATCGCGCGCGGCCGCCGCTCATCACCGACAAAACGGGCAAGCCGCTCGCCGCCAATCCGTTCATGGATGTGCGCGTGCGGCGCGCGGTCTCAAAGGCGATCAACCGCCCGGCGCTCGTTGAGCGCGTAATGGAAGGCGCCGCGGTGCCGGCGTCGAACGTGGTTTCCCCGCAGATTTTCGGCCACAACGCGCAACTCAAAGCCGAAGCTTATGATCCCGACGGGGCGAAAAAGCTGCTCGCCGAAGCCGGTTATCCGGACGGCTTCGGGCTCACCGTCGCCGCGCCCAACAACCGCTACATCAACGACGACCAGGTCGCGCAGGCCGTCGCGCAGATGCTTTCGCGCGTCGGCATCCGCGCGCGCGTCGAGACCCTGCCGCTGAGCGTATACCTGACGAAAGTGCGCGATCAGCAGTTCAGTTTCGCCATGCTCGGCTGGGGCTCATACTCGGCGGACCTCGCGCTGCGCTCACTGCTTGCCGGTGTCAACCCCGACAAAGGCTATGGCACCTGGAACTGGGGACGCTACTCCAATCCGCGCCTCGACCGGCTGATCGAGCAGGCGCTCGCCACCGTCGACGAAAAGAAACGCGAGGCGATCGCCCGCGAGGCCGGGGCGGTGGTGGCAGATGACGTCGCGGTCATCCCGCTTTACCATCAGATCGTGACGTGGGTGATGAAGAAGAACATCGGCTACAACGCGCGCACCGACGAGTTCACCCTCGCCTACGAATTCCGGCCGCAATGAGCAAGCGGGATAGATGCCACCATCATCTCGTTTTATGATGAACTGGCGAATATTTGATTCCCACCCTCACCCCGGCCCTCTCCCGCCCAGGCGGGAGAGGGAGTGTACTCTCGCGAAGCCGCAGAAGAAGTGTTCCCTCGCCCCGCTTGCGGGGAGAGCCGCAGAAGAAGTGTTCCCTCGCCCCGCTTGCGGGGAGAGGGCTAGGGTGAGGGGAAATGCTCGTCTTCATCCTCCGCCGCCTCACGCAAAGCGTGCTCGCTTTGCTGATCATGTCGGTGCTGGTCTTCGTCGGGGTATTCGCGATCGGCAATCCGGTCGACATCCTGATCAACCCGCAGGCCGACCAGGCTGAAATCGCGCGCGCCACCGCCGCGCTCGGTCTCGACCAGCCGCTGTGGGTGCAGTACTGGGACTTCCTCCGCAACGCGCTCGGCGGCGACCTTGGCCGCTCGTTCTCGCACAACGTGCCGGCGGTGCAACTCATCTTCGAGCGCATGCCGGCAACCGTCGAGCTTGCGCTCGCCGCGATGTTGATTGCGGTCGTGCTCGGCATCCCGCTGGGACTGATCGCGGGCATGAAACCCGAAGCGTGGTTCAGCAGGGCCATCATGGCGGGATCGATCCTCGGTTTCAGCCTGCCGACATTCTGGGTCGGCCTGATGCTGATCATGGTTTTCTCGGTCTTTCTCGGCTGGCTGCCCTCGACCGGGCGCGGCCACACCACACTGCTGCTCGGCGTGCCGGTGAGTTTTCTCAACTGGGACGGATTCATACACCTGCTGATGCCGGCGCTGAATCTGGCGCTGTTCAATCTCTCGCTGCTCGTCAGGCTCACGCGCGCCGGCACGCGCGAGGCCATGCTGCAGGACTACGTCAAGTTCGCGCGCGCCAGGGGACTGTCAATGCGGCGCATCGTGCTCGTGCACGTGCTGAAGAACATCATGATTCCGATCGTGACCGTGATCGGGCTCGAGTTCGGCTCGGTGATCGCGTTTTCGATCGTCACCGAAACCATCTTCGCGTGGCCGGGCATGGGCAAGCTCCTGATTGATTCGATCAACGTGCTCGACCGGCCGGTGATCGTCGCCTACGTGCTGATCATCGTCTGCATGTTCGTGATCATCAACCTGATGGTCGATCTGCTCTATTCGGCTCTCGACCCGCGGGTGCGCCTGACCGGAGCCCCGGCATGAACACCACTGCGCCCGTCGAATCGCCGTTCCGGCGCGTCGCGTCGGACTTCGCCGCGAGCTGGCTCGCGCTCGCCGGCCTAGCCGTTTTCGTACTGATCCTGATCGTCGCGCTCGGCGCACCCCTGATCTCGCCGCAGAATCCGTACGATCTCGCGGAACTCGACATCCTGAACTCCAAGCTCGCTCCCGGCGGCAGGAGCATCGACGGCCTGACGTTCTGGCTCGGCAGCGACGACCAGGGACGCGACCTGCTGTCGGCGATTTTCCACGGCCTTCGCATCAGCCTCGGCGTCGGCGCGGTATCGACGCTCGCCGCGCTCGCGATCGGGCTCACGATCGGGCTTGCCGCCGCCTGGTTCGGCGGCCGGATCGACGCGGTGATCATGCGGCTCGTGGACATCCAGCTTTCGTTTCCGGCTATCCTGATCGCGCTGATCCTGCTCGCGGTGCTCGGCCAGGGGGTGGACAAGATCGTGATCGCGCTCATCACGGTGCAGTGGGCTTACTACGCGCGCACCGTGCGCGGCGCCGCACTGGTCGAGCGCAACAAGGAATATGTCGAGGCCGCGGCGTGTCTCGCGCTGTCGGCGCCGCGCATCCTGTTCCGCCATCTGCTGCCGAACTGCCTGCCGCCGCTGATCGTAGTGGCGACAGTGCAAGTCGCACATGCAATCGCGCTCGAAGCGACACTATCGTTTCTCGGGCTGGGCATGCCGATCACCTCGCCCTCGCTCGGATTGCTGATCGCGAACGGCTTCACGCATCTTCTGTCGGGCAAGTACTGGATCAGCTTTTTTCCCGGCATCGCGCTGCTGGTCACGATCGTTTCGATCAACCTTGTTGGCGACCAGTTGCGCGACGTGCTCAACCCCCGGCTGCAAAAATAACGAAACGATGAAACGCCAGATAAATCCATTATCGGGGTGAACGAGTGAACAGGTGAATGAGTGAACCCCCTCACCCTAGCCCTCTCCCCCGGTGACGGGGGAGAGGGAATCCTTCGTTCGTTCACCTGTTCACGCGTTCACTCGTTCACGGTTTCTTATCTGCGTCCATCGGCGTTCATCGGCGGTTCCCGACAATGGCTGTACTGACCGTCGAAAACCTGAAGACCTATTTCTTCACCAAAGCCGGTGTTGTCAAAGCGGTCGACGACGTGAGCTTCAGTGTCGACGCGGGCCAGGTGCTGGGCCTGGTCGGTGAATCCGGCTCCGGCAAGAGCGTAACCGGCTTTTCGATCATGGGACTGGTCGATCCGCCGGGGCATATCGTCAGCGGGCGCGTGCTGCTCGAGGGCGAGAACCTGCGCGCCAAATCCGACGACGCAATGCGCCGATTGCGCGGCGACCGCATCGCGACGATCTTCCAGGATCCGATGATGACGCTGAACCCGGTGCTGCGCATCGACACGCAGATGATCGAAACCATCAATGCCCATCGGCGTGTCAGCCCCGGGCAGGCCCGCGGCCTGGCGCGCGCCGCGCTGGGCCGCGTCGGCCTTCCGGCGCCCGACGAGCGCCTCACCGCCTACCCGCACCAGCTCTCCGGCGGCATGCGTCAGCGCGTCGCGATCGCCATCGCGCTGCTCAACAATCCGCGCGTCATCATCGCCGACGAGCCGACCACCGCGCTGGATGTCACGATCCAGGCGCAAATCCTGTTCGAGATGCAGAAGCTCGCGCGCGAGACCGGCACCGCATTGATCTGGATTACCCACGACCTGTCGGTGATCGCCGGGCTTGCCGATCAGGTGTGCGTGATGTACGCGGGCCGTATCGTCGAGTCGGGGCCGACCGCGGAGTTGCTCGACCGGCCGCTGCACCCGTACACGGCGGGACTGATCGCATCGATCCCGAGCCGCAACGAGCGCGGCAAGCCGCTCAACCAGATCCCGGGAATGACGCCCTCGCTCGCGAATCTCAAGCCCGGCTGCGCGTTTCGCGAGCGCTGCGCGCGCGCAATTGATGCGTGCCTGGTCGCTCCCGACATCACGCGACCGTCGGCATCGCGCACGCTGCGCTGCTTTAATCCCTGCGCTGGAATGACGAACTATTGATGATCGTAAAAGTGCCTGCCACCCATGAATAACTGCATTGGCCGATGCCCCACCCTCACCCCAACCCTCTCCCGCCCAGGCGGGAGAGGGGGTGTACTCTCGCGAAGCCGCAGAAGCAGTGTTCCCTCGCCCCACTTGCGGGGAGAGCCGCAGAAGCACTGTTCCCTCGCCCCGCTTGCGGGGAGAGGGCTAGGGTGAGGGGAAAGTTTTGCATGGCTCCGCTGCTCGAACTCAGAAACATCACCAAGGTCTTCAGGCAGCCGCTCGATCTTGCGGCAAGGATCGCGCGCTATGCCGGCGCCGGCGTGCGCGAAGCCGTGGTGCATGCGCTCGACGAAGTAAGCCTGGCCATCGCCGCGGGCGAAGTGGTCGGCCTCGCGGGCGAATCGGGCTGCGGCAAGTCCACGCTCGGCCGCATCGCGGCCGGAATCCTCGCGCCGACCAGCGGCACGCGCCTGTGGCGCGGCACCGATATCGCGGCGCTCGCACCGCCGGCACGCCGTGACGTCGAGCTGAAGATCCAGATGGTATTTCAGGATTCGTACGCATCGCTCAATCCGCGCATGCGCGTCGCCGACATCATCGGCGAGGCGCCGCGCGCGCATGGCATGGTCGCCGCCGCTGCCAGCGGCGATTACGTCGCTCAGTTGATGCAAAAAGTCGGCCTGGATCCCGCCTTCCGGCGCCGCTTTCCGCATCAGTTTTCGGGCGGCCAGCGCGCCCGCATCGGCATTGCACGCGCGCTCGCGGTCAAGCCCGAGCTGCTGGTGTGTGATGAGGCGGTCGCCGCGCTCGACGTCTCGATCCAGGCTCAGGTGCTAAATCTGTTCATGCAATTGCGCGCCGACTTCAACCTCACCTATCTATTCATCAGCCACGATCTAGGCGTAGTCGAGCATTTGTCCGACCGGGTCGTGATCATGTACCTCGGACGCGTGGTCGAGACGGCGCCTGCGCTCGAGCTGTTTCACCACGCGAACCACCCCTAGACCCAGGCATTGCTCGCCGAGGTGCCGACGCTCGACCGGCGCCACCGCGATTTCGCGCCGATCAAAGGCGAAATCCCGTCGCCGCTCGACCCGCCCCCGGGATGCCATTTTCATCCGCGCTGCCCGCATGCGATGGAGCGCTGCCGCAGCGAAGAACCGCGGCTCAGGGAAGTCGCCCCCGGCCATCGTTCGGCCTGCCACCTCAACGATCAACGCTGATCCCGCGCCGCCCGAAAAAAAAGCCCGGTTGCCCGGGCTTTTTTATTCAGCGTGCGTTCCTAATCGAGCGCCCTGATGTTCGTGGCCTGATCGCCTTTGGGGCCGGCCGTGACGTCGAAGGAAACCTTCTGGTTTTCCTTCAGGCTCTTGAAGCCGCTGCCCTGGATTGCCGAGAAGTGCGCAAAGAGATCCTTGCCGCCGTCATCGGGAGTGATGAAGCCGAAGCCTTTGGCGTCGTTGAACCATTTAACGGTACCGTTACTCATGTCTGTTTCTTCCTGAAAAAAATTAGAAATGGGCTTGCGCCCGAATGCGAGAACTTCAAGAGGAAAATAACGACGACCTGAGGAGTACCGCAACAGCGGATACAACTGACCTGCGATTTCACTGCTTGACGATCCTGCGCCACCCTTATACGGGGTTAGCCCAGACTAGTCAATTCATTTCGCTTATGCATCAGTCATACCGTGCCGCAAAATTCCAAAGGAACTCCTTCCCCCTTGACGGGGGAAGGGTGGGATGGGGGTGAATATTACCCCCGTCCACGGCTGCGGCTTCCGCCAAAGCCACCACCATCGCGTGACGAGCGCCCGCCGTTCCCGCCAAACGATTTGCCACCGCTCCAGCGCGTATTGCCGCCGGCAGGGCGAAATCTGCGCTGCTCGCCGAATCGCTTGCGCTCGCCCGCAGGTGCGCCACTGCGCGGCTTGACCTTCGGCTCCATCCCTTCGACCACGTGCCGCTCGATTTGCCGGCCGGTGTAGCGCTCGATCTGCTTCAACTGCTGGCCTTCGTCAGGCGCCGCGAAGGAAATCGCGATTCCCGTTGCGCCGGCGCGTCCGGTACGGCCGATGCGGTGCACGTAGTCTTCCGCGACACGCGGCAGATCGTAGTTGATCACGTGCGTGACGCTTGCCACGTCGATGCCGCGCGCGGCAACGTCGGTTGCGACCAGCACGCGCACGTCCCCGCTGCGCATCCTCGCGAGCGTGCGGTTGCGTTGCGACTGGTTCATGTTGCCGTGCAAAGCGGCGGTGGCATGGCCCTTGTCGTTGAGCGCCTCGGAAAGCCGGTCGGCGCCACGCTTGGTCGCGGTGAACACGATCGCCTGCGTGAGATCGGCATCGCGCAGCAGGTGATCGAGCAGGCGGTGCTTGTGGCTGCCGTCGTCGACATAATGCAGGCGCTGCTCGATGTTGTCGGTGTTCTCCTGGGTCGCCTCGCATTCGATCAGCTTCGGCTGCTTGAGCAGGCGTTTTGCCAGCGTGGCGATACCGCCGTCGAGCGTGGCCGAAAACAGCATCGTCTGGCGTGCGGCGGGTGTGGCTCCGGCAATTCTTTCAACCGGCTTGATGAAGCCCATGTCGAGCATGCGGTCGGCTTCGTCGAGCACCAGCAGTTCGAGGCGTGAGAAATCGACTTTGCCCTGGTCGATGAAATCGATCAGCCGGCCGGGTGTCGCAACCAGGATGTCGAGCGGCGACTCGAGCAAGCGGCGCTGCTTCGGGTACGGCATGCCGCCGAGCACCGTGCCGGTACGCACGCGGGGCATGAACTTGCTGTACTTCTCGACGGCAGTAGTCACTTGCAGTGCGAGCTCACGCGTCGGCGTCAGCACCAGCACACGCGGTCCGCGGCCGGGCCTGGCGGGTTGCGCGAGGCGCTGCAGCGCGGGCAACACAAAGGCCGCCGTCTTGCCGGTGCCGGTCGGCGCCGAACACATCAGGTCGTGGCCTGCGATCGCTTCGGGTATTGCCTTTGCCTGCACCGGCGTCGGCTCGGTATAACCGGACGCAGTCAGCGCCTGCACAATGGCGGG
>JACPTJ010000356.1 GCA_016192835.1 Betaproteobacteria bacterium | reverse complement strand
GCAGGTCGACATCGACTCGTTCGATTTTCTCAATGCCATCATCCGCCTGCACGAAAACCTCGGGGTCGAAATTCCGGAGGCCGATTACGGCCAGCTCGCGACGCTCGACGGCACGGTGGACTATCTGGCGAAAAAGTGCAGCAGTACGGCTTGAGATCCGCTGCCGGATCGATACCACTACAACGGTTCGCCGCGCGCGAGCCTGGCCGAAACCGCATCAATCATCCGGCGTGAAATACTGATGCCGGGCGGCAGCTTCGGCAGTTGCCCGACGTCGAACCAGCGCGCCTCCTCGATCTCGACTCCGTCCGGCCGCACTTCACCGCCCGCGTAGTCGGCGGTGAACGCGATCATCAGCGAGTGCGGGAACGGCCAAGGCTGGCTGCCGAAATAGCGCAGGTTCTCGATTTCCACGCCGACCTCTTCGCGTGTTTCGCGCCGCGCCGTGTCTTCCAGCTTCTCTCCCGGCTCGACGAATCCCGCCAGCGCGCTGTAGCGCCCGGGCGCCCATTCCTTTTTGCGCGCAAGCAGGATTTCGCGTCCGCGCACGATCAGGATCATGATCGCCGGCGAAATCGGCGGATAAACGGTGTATCTGCATTGGGGGCAGGCGCGTGCCCGCTCGCTGCCGCGCGCCTCGGTGGGCGTGCCGCAGCGGCTGCAGTACTGATGGTTGCGGTCCCATTCCATGATCTGGAACGCGCGTCCGGCGAGCACCGCAAGCGTCTCGTCGACCATGCCGAACAGCGCGCGCAGACCCTGCAGCTCGTGGCCATGCGGGAGTTCATCCACGTGCTCGAGCTCGGATACATAACAATGCTTGCCGCCGTAAGTGCCGAGATAAAGATTGCGCACCGAACTGAGGCCAAGCTCGGACAGATCGAGACAATACGGCAGGCGCGCCTGCTCCTCAGACTGCGCGATCAGCACTTCACCGCGATGGAATGCGAACCACAGCGCAGGCTCGTCGCGGCCTGCGGGCGGAGTGACTGATGGTTGGTAGACGTCGGACATTTAATTCATTTTATCCCTAAACCAAAGGGCCAAGACCACGTTGTTACCGGATTTCCGGTATAAGAACACCCTATCGCACGGTATTTGCGTTCCGGGGCCCGACCCTTAAACTGCTATTAATTTCGGTGCGCTTGCGCACCGATTGCCGGATGGTGCGCAAGCGCACCTTACACCAATTGCAATTCCCCGCGGCTTGGCGCGGGGATAGGCGCAGGGCACGCGGAGCAACTTTATGAAATATAAAGACTACTACCGCATTCTCGGGGTCGCACGCAGCGCCACCGTCGAGGATATAAAAAAGGCCTATCGTAAACTCGCCCACAAGTATCACCCGGATGTTTCCAAGGATCCCGAGGGCGAGGAAAAATTCAAGGAGGTCGCGGAGGCTTACGAGACCCTCAGGAATCCGGAAAAGCGTGCCGCCTACGACCAGCTTGGCAGTTACCAGGCGGGGCAGGACTTCCAGCCGCCGCCAGACTGGGGCAAGCAGTTTGGCGACTCGCACTTCTCGTTCGAGGACGTCGATCTGGCGGATCTCTTCGCGGGATTGGCGGCGGGTCGGCATCGCGCGGGACCGGGGACCGGGCAAATCCGGATGCCCGGCCAGGATTTCGAAGTCACAGCCGATATTTCGTTAGAGGAAGCGTATCGTGGCACGGAGGTCGAACTGAATCTGACAGTGCCGGAATACGACGCGAAGGGATTGCTGCATCGCGTGCCTCGCATTTTCAAGGTGCGCATCCCCAAGGGCGCAACCGATGGACAAAGATTGCGCCTGGCGGGCAGGGGCGGCAAAGGGCTGAATGGCGGCCGCGATGGCGATCTGTACCTGAATATCGCGTTACGCCCACATCCGCTGTTTCGTGTGAGCGGGCACGATCTGTATCTCGATTTACCGCTGGCGCCGTGGGAAGCGGTGTTGGGCGCGACCGTCGAGGTCCCGACGTTGGGCGGGCCAGTTCGTCTGAAAGTTCCGCCGAATACTCGTGCCGGACAGCAGTTACGGCTATCCAGGCGCGGACTGCCTAAACCAAATGGTAAAGAGGGCGATCTCTTCGCCATCGCGCAAGTTGTCATACCCGCCGCAACCAGCGAGCGTGAACGCGAGTTGTTCAGGCAACTCGCGGAAGGCTCGACGTTCAATCCGCGCGGGCGCTTTCAACAGGAGGTGAAAAGTGAACGCTGAACATACTGAAGCCGTATGGCTTACCGAGGACCACGAGCTCTCATTGGCAGAGCTCGCGGAGCTGTCTGGCTTGTCGGAAGCAGAGCTGCGCGAACTCGTTGACTATGGCGCCATCGCACCCCTCGATCCGGATTCGTCACCTTGGGTTTTCAGCGGGAAGTGTTTACTGACCATCCGTACGGCCTGCCGTCTGCGCATCAGCTTCGACCTCGAACCGCACGGGGTGGCGCTGATCGTTTCGCTGCTGGAGCGGATTCAAGAACTCGAAGCACAGTTAGGCAGTCTGCGCGCGCAACTTCCGCATCATACTCGTTACAGCTAGCCGTATGAGGCGCGATTACCGGCCGGAACCGAAATCGGAACCAGCCGGCCTCCGCGTTCGCACCGGATCGAGTCAGTCGATCTTGATCGCGTGCCGCTTGGCTTTCTCGACCTTGGGCAGCGTCAGTTCGAGCAGTCCGTCTTTCAGCTGCGCGCTTGCTTTCGATGCGTCGACCGCGCACGGCAATCCGACGGTGCGGCTGAATTCACCGCTGCCGATCTCGCAGCGGTAGTAGTCGCCTTTCTCCTCTTTCGCTTCGCGCATGACTTTGCCTTTGATGGCGACCGAGGTCTCGTTCACCGAGACTTCAAGGTCTTTCTTGTCAACGCCCGGAACCTCCGCCCGTATCACCAAGTTGTCCTCGCCATCGAGCACGTCCACGCGCGGTATCCCGATCTGGAACGGTTCGGCGAACTCGCTCAGCAAAGGCGACTCCCACGCCATCGGACGCAGCCACCCGCGCGGCAAAATCCGCTCGAACAACCGTTCCATCTCCTCGAAGGGAGCAAGCATCCTTCTCGGTGCAGCCTTCTGGATTTCCGTGCCTTTCTTTACCGTTACATCGTGTTTGGTTTCAGTTGCCATGTTCAAATCTCCTCTGCTGTTTGTTACGCGTTACTCACGCGCCAAACATTATGCTCACGCATAAGAAAATGCGTGTTGACCGAAGTCAAGCAGGCGGGAATTTGCCAGGAGTCCTGGCCTCCACAGTGGCTGAATCCAAGCGGGGCCGGATTGAGCTCGATCGACCAGACAGGAGGCTCCATCGGTGCGTGCGTTTGGCACGGGCAGTCCTGGCCGCGAGCCGTCTGCACTACCGGGTTCCGGGTATAAGAATATAGCGTTGTAGGGTATTTTTTTTATTGCGCGGCGTGTTTATAGTGCGACCAAGGGCGATCAGCAGGCCCCGAGGATCGTAGACAACTGGGAGGGTTCCTTGCATGAAGATTCTCGCGATGGTCCTGGCAGGAGGCAACGGAACCCGACTCCATCCGTTGACCGCGGAACAGGCCAAACCCGCGTTGCCGCTCGCAGCCGGCTACCGGATCATCGATTTCGTACTCAGCAATCTCGTGAATTCCGGGATCTCGCCGATTTACGTGCTGCTGCAATACAAGCCGCAATCGCTCATCGAGCATATCCGCGCCGCATGGGCGCCTTGGTCCGGGGGCGGGGAGCCCGCGATCGCCGTGGTACTTCCGGAAACCAGTGACGCATCGGCCGGTTTCAGCGGCACGGCCGACGCCGTCTATCAGAATCTGCGCCTGATCGAGCGGCATAAGCCCGACCTCGTGGCCGTGTTTGCCGCCGATCACGTCTATCGCATGGATGTCCGGCAAATGGCCCGCTTTCATCAGGAACGCGGCGCCGAGGTGAGCGTAGCGGCGGCGCGGGTCCCGATCACAAAAGCATCCGCCTTTGGGATCATGGCAACAGGTCCCGCCGGGGAACTGCGCGAGTTTCTGGAAAAGCCCGAGCGGCCGGGGCCGATCCCGGGCGACCCGAATTGCGCCTATGCTTCGATGGGCAACTACCTTTTCAATCCCCGGGTATTGGCGGAGTTGCTCGAAGAGTGCAACCGGAACGGTGATACCGACTTCGGCCACCACATCATGCCGCTCTTGCCGCGTCGCCGCCGTGTATGGGCTTACGACTTTGCGGGCAACAAAGTACCCGGGGTCCAGCCGTACGAAGAGCGTGGCTATTGGCGCGACATCGGCACGGTCGATGCCTACAAAGCCGCGCAGAACGACGTCCTGGGTCCGCTGCCGTGCTTCAGTCTGGTGAATGCCGAATGGCCGATCCGCGGCAATGCTTACCGTGTGCGCAGACGCATCGCGCCACCGCCCGCGACGGCTTCGGCGGGAGTGCGCCGCATTGCGGTGAGCGCGCAAGCAAATTAGTACCACTACCGCATATGACCGAACGAGGAAGCGATGAATGCTCCACAGGCAAATCGAATTGGCAAAACCGGGATCGGAGCGCGTACGAGAGTGCCGGAGATGAAAGTGCAAACCGCAACCGCCGATGCTCAGCCGATCGTTACGAAGCGCGCGGGTTTTCGCGTAAGAACAGCTAAGGAACGTCGCCAGAATATCGCAGGCGCACCGTATTACCGCGGCCTGCACTGGGATTGCTAACCGGCATGCCGCCGTGTCCGCGAATCGATCATGCATGCCGCCTGCGGTTGCGGGACTGGCTTTTCTCATCGCGCTGACGGGTATGGCCGCCGCAGGTTACGTTGGCGGCATCCCGCAGCACCTCGCGCCGCCACGGCTCGCCGAGCGCCCGCATCTCGATGCTGCTCGCCACGACGATCGAATTGCCGCTGTCTCCAAACCCGAGGTCTCTGACCGCGTGCCACCCGGGATTGCCGCGTTGGTCCAGGAACATGAAGCGGTACGCGCCGCCCTGGCCCGGCGCATGCCGGGCGCCGTGTGCCGCTGATCTCGTCGACGGAGCAACGTTTTGTTTCAAGCCGGATCGCAGAGGACTGGGCAAGCTATGAATGCAAATCGAAATTCGCACATCGGATGGAGTGACGCCGTGTTGCTTTCCAGCGCGCCCCCGCGCGCTGCAAAACCGGGTATCGTCAGGCTTCCGCCACCTGAAACGACAGGCGGCAAGCCCTTGATGCAAGCACTGATGCTCCGGCATTCGTCGCGCGAGTTCAGTCAAAGGACGCTGCCGCCGGCTGTGAGATCCAACCTTCTGTGGGCGGCGTTTGGCGTAAACCGCCCCGGGACCGGCGGGCGCACCGCGCCGTCTGCGCATGATTGGGAGGAAATCGACGTCTATGTGGCAACCGCCGATGGGCTCTACCGCTACGACGCGCGGGCGCATGCGTTGCACCGTCTGCTGGCGCGGGACATCCGCGCGCAGACGGGATTGCAGTCATACGTTGGCGCTGCGCCGGTCAATCTCGTTTACGTCGCGGATCTTTCGCGGATGGCCATGGCTACGGACGAGGAAAAAGCCCAATACTCGGGTCCGGATGCGGGCTTCATCGCCCAGAACGTTTATTTGTTTTGCGCGTCCGAGGGACTCGCGACGGTGGTGCGGGGACTAGTTAACCGTCCGGCGTTGGCGAAACTCATGAAGCTGAAGCCGGATCAAAAGGTGATCCTGGCACAAAGTGTCGGCTATCCAGCCGGGACAACTTGATAATCCGATCGTCAAAGGATGCGGCCGTTTCGTTCACAGCGGCAGAAGGGTTGAGTCTTGATCCAGTCCTGCAGGAACTGAGTCGGGGACTGCGGGGACTGTTAGCCGAGCGTGGAGTGGCGACGACTCCGGTTGTGGAATGCCTCGATGTAATCGAATGGAGGGGACTCAAATGTCAGGACACTACCGTTTCCGACCCGGAAATAACGCTGAGGCTTGCCACATGTAAAACTTTACGGCGTCGGAGGATGCGATCACTTTTCCGGCCGAGTCCACCAACTGCACCTGGAGACTGTGTTCGCCGCGTTCGACTCCTTCCAGCGTGAACGATGAGGTGCGCTGACGCGGACCGTACGGCTGTCCGTCGATCAGCGCTTGAATTGCGCCACCCGCTACCAAGGCATCGCCATTCTTGATGGAGACCATAACTGGCACATTGCCGGAATTGTCATGAATGGTTTCTTCACTTGCAGGGCTCTCGATGGTGACGGCAGCGTCGCTCTGTGCCACCGCCGGACCCATTGCCGTTACGACCAACCACAGCAAGAGTGCCACGCCATGACGAATCTTCCGGTCCGACGATCGAAAGGCGCGCGCCAAAGCGCAGTCGGTAGTCTCGGTCGCCGCCCACGGGTTGGTGTAACCATACTTGTCCGTGCTTACGGTCACAGCCTTGCTCTTTCTCGCGTAGCGCTTTTTATATCTTCGCCTTGCAACGCGACCGAGGTCTTGACCTACGTCAACATGCAGTAACGTGGGAGTGAGAGTAGAGAGCTGAGGGCGCGACAGTTGCCTTCATCGATGCCCACATCGGTCAGAAAGACGTGGGTCCGCCGGCCACGATAACCCTTGCCCGCTTTCGCTTCCCGATTCCCCGATCAGTCGGCAGCCATCGCGTCGTCAGGCGGAAACGCGGTAGCCGGCGCTTCTGTCCCATATTCGCCGCGCAGCGCAACGTATAGGACGTCGCATATCGTTTCGCGTCGCACGCCCTCGGGCTGTTTGGTGATGAGCGTCAGGACTTGTCGGTCGTCCTCGAGCAGTGGCGCAATCGCACGTCCACCTGTCGTCAACTGTTCGATGAGCGGCGCCGGAATGCGGGGGCACGCGGCCGTAATAGCGATGCGGTCGTACGGCGCAGCCGCCGGATATCCCAGCCCGCCGTCGCCCAGCACGAGCAGGATGTTGCTGTAGCCGGCGCGTTGGAGATTGCGCTTGGCGAAGTCGTAGGTGAGCGCATCAAGCTCGATGGACACGACGAGGCCCTCATCGCCGACGACCTCACGTGCGACAGCAGCACCATAGCCCGAGCCAGTGCCGACCTCGAGGAAGCGATGCCCGCGATCCAGTCCGAGCGGCTCGTAGAACAACGGGTAACTATGCGGACACGAAATGGTGGCGGCAGCGCCCGGCAGGGGCAACGGTACCTCACAGTAGGCGTAGTCGCGGTAATCACGAGGAATGAACTCCTCGCGCGGCACCTTCAGCAACGCCGCCTTGATCCGCGGAGATTTGAGCAGGCCCCGCGACTCGAGCCCACGTACTTTGCGCTCGCGCTCCCGCGCGTAATCCGTTGCAGTCTTCGTCGGCGCTTTCGGTGGGGGAACGATCCATCCACGCATATCGGTTCCTTTTACGGTCAGTGTAGAACGCCCAACCCCCTTCGGCATTGCGTTGCATCAAGACCGGTGCAGACGCGAACGAGCATGCTTGCCTGATGGGCGGGCGAGCCTACATTGGATCAAGGCGCACCGCTATCTCACGCACAACAAGAAGTTGAGCGATCCGCTGCCCGCAAATGCGCATGGCGCCGCGCCGCGGAACGCGTTACGGCTGATCGAATTGGTTTGCGGCAAATCGTGATGGCGCATGACATGCGCATCACAAAATGCTCGCTCGTACAACATGGGTCACACCCGTTGCCTGCTTTCGCCCAGCCCGATGCCGCCGGCGATCAAATGCGCGGTGCGCAGCGGCTCCGGTACGGTGCTGTGGATCGCGTAGCGTTTGAGCAGCGCCTGCGCTTCCGCCGTGCTCAATCCAGCGCGCTGCACGTATACGCCGCCGACCGCCTCCATCGGTCCGGCACGCTCGATCAGCTTCCACTTGCGTGCGCCGCCCTCAACGTGATCGAGCAACGCGCGCCGGATCGCATCGAGATCGGGACGGCGGCGGCTCACGACCACGACCGGAAGGCCGATGGCTACATGCAATCGATGGATGTCCACGACATTGAACCCGGCGAGCGCGATACCCTGCAGCATCACGACTTGCAGATGCTCGCGGAACCGGGAGCGGCCCACCAGTTCGCTCAGCACGCGCGTTGCATTCGTGCCGTCGCGGCGCACGGTCCCGCTCAGCACGCCATCGAGGCGGGCGCCTGCGTACACGGCGCCGACTACGAGCACGTCGCCCCGATGCGCACGGTCGAACGGGGCATCGTCGAAGCCGATGGCGTGGGCAAAACGTCTCAATGTCGTGCGCCGATGAGCTTGGGAATGCATGCTCGCTGATCGTCGTGCTCGATTCGCGGCTGCGCTCGAGAGGCCACCTTAACCAAAGCTAGTGCAAGCGCCTTGATCCAGGTCAAGCTCGAGCGCCGCCACCGCGCGATCATGGCATCCATGGGCGAAATCACGGCTGCCGCGAGACGACTAGGCGATGGCTGAGGCCGCAATGCTATTAAACGTCAACGGCGAGGAGCGCACCTTCCGCGGAGCCGCCGACACGCCGCTCCTCTGGGTGCTGCGCGATGCGTTGGGATTGAAAGGCACCAAATATGGCTGCGGCGTCGGCGTGTGCGGCAGTTGCATCGTGCTCATCGACGGCGAGCCGCGCCACGCGTGCACCTCTCGCGTCGATGAGGTTTCGGGCAAGTCGGTCGTCACCATAGAAGGCTTCGCGCGCAAGCCCGAGCATCCCGTGATCCAGGCATGGATCGCGGAGCAGGTGCCGCAATGTGGCTACTGCCACCCCGCGCAGGTGCTGACCGCTGCCTGGCTGCTTGGGCGCCACCCGCACCCGAGCGATGCCGAAATCGACAACGCACTCTCTCCCGTGCTGTGCCGCTGTGGCAGCTATCCGCGCATACGCCGAGCGGTCAGGCGTGCCGCGGAGATGCTCGCGGGCAAAGCGCGGCACAGCCCGTGCAGCACCGCTGCGCTCTGCGCTCTGCCGGCTGCGGGACCCGGCGATGCCGAAGGCTACGTGTTCAATCCGTGGGTTCGCATCGCTCGCGACGGCACCATCACAGTGGTTATCGATCGCTCGGAGATGGGACAGGGCGCCATCACCGGCTTGGCGATGCTGGCCGCCGAAGAGCTGGAGGCCGACCTCGACCGCATTCGCGTGGAGTACGCGCCGGCTGCGGACGAGTACTCGAACGCTCTTCTCGGGGAACAGATGACAGGCGGCAGCACCAGCATACGCAGCGCCTGGAAAACCTTGCGCGAAGCCGGCGCGTCGGCGCGCGTGCGGCTCATTGCCGCTGCCGCGAAGGCGTGGGGCGTGAAGCGCGTCGAATGTCATGCCGAGCGCGGCGAAGTGGTGCATGGCACCAGCGGGCGGCGCATCGGATATGGCACGCTCGCTGCCATCGCGGTGACGCAGCCGGCGCCGCGCCGCGTGCTGCTGAAGTCGCCGCAAGAGTTCCGGCTCATCGGCCGCTCACTGCCGCGCATCGAAGTGCCGGACCTCGTGCTCGGGCGCGCAATCTACGCGATCGACGTAACGCGGCCCGGCTTGTTGCACGCGGTGCTCGCTCGCTCCCCGTCGTTTGGCGGACGGGTCGCGAGCTACGATGCCTCGGAGGCGCTGCGTGTGCCCGGAGTGCGAAACGTCATCGAGATCGGCGGCGCGGTGGCGGTAATTGCGGACGACGTGCCTGCAGCGCTCAAAGGTCGTGATGCGCTCAAGATCGATTGGAATATCAAGGATGCATGCACGCTCGACAGCGATGCAATCCGCAACCGGCTCATCGCAGCGCTCGAGCGGCGCGGCTCGGCGGCACGTGATGAAGGCGACGCCGCTCGCGCATTGAAGCAGGCGTCGCACGTAGTGGAAGCATTGTATGAGACACCCTATCTGGCGCACGCGACCATGGAGCCGATGAACTGCATCGCCGAGGTTCGCGACGACGGTTGCGATATCTGGGTCGGTACGCAGGCACAGGAAGGCGCCCAGCGCCGAACGATGGATCTCACCGGTCTGCCGCGCGAACGTGTACGCGTGCATACAACGTACCTCGGTGGAGGATTTGGCCGCCGGCTCGAATCGGATTTCGTCGCGGAGGCCGTGCAGGTGGCAAGAATCGCGCGCCGACCGGTGCAGGTGCTGTGGACGCGGGCGGACGACATGCGTCATGATTTTTATCGGCCAGCAAGCGTGACGGCGTTCCGTGCAGGCATCGACGCGCGTGGCGCCGTCATCGCGTGGCTGCAGCGCGTTGCGGGCCCTGGGCTTGCCCTGGACGGCATCGACATGCCGTACGCGATAGCGAACGTGCGCGAGGTCCACATCAATGACGACCCCGGCGTGCCGACCGGAGCGTGGCGCTCGGTAGGCGCCTCGCAGAACGCATACACGATTGAGTGCTTCGTGGACGAGCTCGCTGCGGCGACCGAAAAGGATCCGCTTGCGTTCCGCCTTGCGCTGCTTAAACGTGCTCCGCACTATCGGGCCGTGCTGGAGCTCGCGGCCGACCGTGCAGGCTGGGATCGCACGCTGCCTGAGGGCAGGAGCCGTGGAATTGCCGTATACCGCTGCTTTGGCAGTTGGGTTGCGCAGGTGGCAGAGGTCTCGGTTGCGGAGAAGGGCGCGCTACGCGTCGAGCGCGTGGTGTGCGCGGCGGACTGCGGCACCCTGATCAATCCCGATGCGGCGGCTGCGCAAATGGAGGGCGGGATCATCTTCGGTTTGAGCGCGGCGCTCCACGGCAGGATCACGCTGCATCATGGCGCCGTGATGCAATCGAGCTTCGAGGATTACCCGCTTGTGACCATGCGCGACGCACCCGAGATCGAGGTTCATTTCGTAAATAGCCGGCACGCGCCCGGCGGCGTCGGCGAGCCCGGCGTTCCGCCCATCGCACCGGCTGTGGCGAATGCGGTGTTCGCCGCGACTGGGCGGCGAATCAGACGCTTGCCGCTCTTTGCCCCAGCGGAAAGCTAGCGGGTTCGCGCGAGCGTGCGCGAGATGGCTACCTTGCATCGATCGTTGAGATCTCGGATACGCAAGCAACGGTGACGCGCGTCCAAGCTGCGCTTTCTGCAATGGCAGAGCGGCGTGCGGCCGCTTGCCGCGGCCGGTGTTTTAGAGCTTCAGCTCGGATGCCGCGGCGAGCTTCAGCTCCTGCAGCGGTGGCAGCTCATCGCGCGTCAGCGTCTCCTTCGCCAGTAGTAGGCGCGCGCCTTCATCGAGCGCATTGCGGTTCTGGCGCAGGATGGCGAACGCCTTCTCATAGGCCGCAGCGGTCAGCTCGCGTATCGCGCAGTCGATCTCGCGCGCCGTGTCTTCGCTGAACTCGCGCTCGGCGTAGTGCGCGAACGCATCTTCACCGAGGAACGTGGGGCGCGCCGTCTCGTACGTCACCTGGCCGAGCTTGTCGTGCATGCCAAAGCGCGTGACCATGTTGCGTGCGATGTCGGTCGCCTTGTTGAGATCGTCGGCGGCGCCCGTGGAGATTTCCTCGAACACCAGAGCTTCTGCTGCGCGCCCGCCGAGCAGCACGGCCATGCGGTTGGCGAGCTCCGTGCGCGACAAGAGGAAGCGGTCCTCCGTCGGCCGCTGGAGCGTGTAGCCGAGCGCGCCGATCCCGCGTGGAATGATCGATATCTTGTGCACGGGATCCATGCCGGGCAGCGCGGTGGCGACGATCGCGTGTCCCATTTCGTGGTAGGCCACGACTTCTCGCTCGCGCGGGTTGAGCAGACGGCTCCTTTTCTCGAGGCCGGCCACGATGCGCTCGATCGCTGCGGTGAAGTCGTCGATGCTCACCGCCGCGGCGCCGCGCCGCGTTGCCCGCAGCGCCGCTTCGTTGACGAGGTTCGCAAGGTCGGCGCCGGTGAATCCCGGCGTGAGCGCGGCGACGGCGTCGAGGTCCGTTCCTTCGGCGAGCAGCACTTTCGCTGCATGCACCTTGAGGATCGCGGCGCGGCCGACGCGATCGGGCCGGTCGACGAGAACCTGGCGGTCGAAGCGTCCCGCGCGCAGCAGCGCCGGATCGAGGATCTCCGGTCGGTTGGTGGCGGCAAGCAGCACGATGCCCTCGCGCGGATCGAAACCGTCGAGCTCAACGAGCAACTGGTTGAGCGTCTGCTCCTTCTCGCTGTGGCCGCCGCCGAACGGACCGATGCCGCGCGCACGCCCCATCGCATCGAGCTCGTCGATGAAGATGATGCAGGGCTTGGCTTTGCGCGCCTGATCGAAGAGATCGCGCACGCGCGCTGCGCCGACGCCGACAAACATTTCGACGAAGTCCGAGCCGCTGATGGAGAAGAACGGCACGCCTGCTTCCCCCGCGACGGCGCGGGCGAGCAATGTCTTGCCGGTGCCCGCCGGACCCACGAGCAGCACGCCTTTCGGCACGCGCGCGCCGAGGCGCCCATAGCTGGCCGGTTGCTTCAGGAACTCAACGATCTCCCGCAGCTCGTCCTTCGCTTCCTCCACGCCGGCGGCGTCGTCAAAAGTGACCTTGACTTCGCGTTCCATATAGACCTTGGCCTTGCTCTTGCCGATCGACATCAAGCCGCCCATGCCCTGGCGCTCGGCGATGCGGCGGAACACGAACTGCCAGACGGCGAAAAAGAACAGCACCGGCAGGATCCACGACAGGATGTCGCGGAGCAGCGTGCTTTCCACTACACCGGTCACAGTGACACCGTGCGCAGCGAGCTTTGCCGCGAGCGCGGGCTCAACACGCGTTGTTACAAACCGAGTGCGGCCGTCCGGGATGGGCTCTTTCACGGTGCCGCGAATGAATTGGTCGGTGACGTACGCTTCCTTCACCTTGCCAGCCTCGACCAACGCCTCGAACTGGCTGTACGGGATGGTTTCAACCTGCTGGGTCTCGATCCACCAGCGCTGGATGAGCACGACGGCGATCATCGCGGCGAGCCCATACCAGAGATTGAGCTGCAGCTTGCGGTCCATGGCAGATAGTCTAGTAAAACGGCGGCGATCGATCTTGACGCAAATCAACCCGCTGTCAGCCAGTCCGGCGATCGGCACATCATCGTGTTGAAAGACCCGTTAGAGTTGCCTGGGCCTTGATGTTCTGCCGCGCGCTCAGCGCAGGATACCGGTAACGATCACGTCGATCGTCGTTTTGCCGGTGCCGTTCGCGCCCAACAGCGCATGGATCTGCTGCTCGCCAACTTCAAGTTCGACGCCATCAAGGATCATCCGGCCGTCGGCGCGATAGGCGACCTGCTCAATGGAGAGTAATGGCGGCATCCGCTACGCGCGCTTGCGTTCGACGAAGTCACGTGCGTGCGCTTGCGTGCCGTAGCGCTCGATCAGCTCGTCCAGTTCGATCACGAGCGCGGTCTGGTCCTGGCCATACAGCAGCTCGCCTTCCCCCGACCAGAATACGTGCGGCTCCAGCAGAGCTGCTCGGATGTCGCCGAGCGTCGGTTCGCTTAACGCCTGTGCATCCCGGGCAAGCAATTCGATCATGCTCGAGAGCTCCGGCGTAGCACACCTCCTGCTTTCCGGCGTCGTCTTCCGGTCTTTGATTTCGTTGGACATTGCCGTCCTTTCGCTTTCGAAACGGCGTCACGGGCACCATGCTTCTATGATTTTCCGCCGGGCATGGACGGACAGCTTGCGCTAGGTCAAGGTTACACTGGTTGAACTCGCGAAAATGGAAGCCAGGGCAAAGCCTGATCGCGATTTCCATTTGATCTGCGTCAATCCGGCATTGCGGGAAATGATTTGTAATAGTTGTAGCGACAGCCAGATCGGTTTGATGGCTGCCTCGTTGTCTGAAAATGCTCTCCAGCAGAGGACCGACACCAGAACTGCGGGCGAGTCCAGAAACGCAGTTTCTCAAGCGCGTGCACCGAAGTGCAGATGACGGGTGCGTGCGTTTCATTGCCATACCTGTTTGACGTAAATCGATCCGCGGTGTCGGCGTTGGCAAGGAATTTTTCTTTTGGGATTGTACCAAGCCACATGGTCTCGCCTGTACTCGATATGCCCAGCGTCCGGGCAGCTGTCGAACGCGTAGTCGACGAGCTGGGCCCGGACGCATTCGTGTACACAGTCGAGCCGAAAGAGACCGGCTGGGAACTGCACGTCGAATGTGCCGTCGAGCAAGGCTGGCAGGTGATCACGTTGCCGGTGGATCCCGGCAAATTGGTCGCGAGCCTCAGCGACGCGGGTGCACGTGAAGAGCTGCGAGCGGCATGGTTCCCGCATTTCCGCGCGTGCATCAAGAGCGGGTCCTTGAGGGCGCCGGGCACTGATGCTGCCATGACCCCACATTGGGAACATTTCCCGCATGAAGCCGACATGGGCGTGCGCGGCTTCGGAGCGACCAAGGCTGAAGCCTTCGAGCAGGCAGCGCTCGCCATGACGGCCGTCATTGCGGACCTGGCCGCCGTCACGCCTCGCGATGCGGTCAGGATCGAGTGTGAGGCGCCGGACGACGAACTGCTGCTCGCCGAGTGGCTGAACAGCCTCATCTACGAAATGGCCACCCGCAAGATGCTTTTCAGCCGGTTCAGTGTGCGGCTCGAGGGCACGTGGCTCACCGCCGAGGCCTGGGGCGAGCGCATCGATGTGGCGCGCCATCATCCGGCGGTAGAGATCAAGGGCGCAACCTTTACCGCCCTGCGCGTCGCGCCCAAGGACGGCGGGTGGCTGGCGCAGACGGTGGTGGACGTCTGAACGTGGACCTTAATCTCCTCGAGCGCCGTTCGGATTACGAGTGGGAAATTCCCCGGCGCGGCGCGATGCGCGTGCCCGCAGTGATCTACGCGAGCGAAGCGCTGATGCGCGATATGGATCACAAAGTGTACGAGCAGGCGGTCAATGTTGCGACGCTGCCCGGCATTGTGAAGGCGTCCTATGTCATGCCGGACGCGCATTGGGGCTACGGCTTTCCGATCGGCGGCGTGGCGGCGTTCAACCCGGAGGAGGGCGGCGTCGTGTCGGCCGGCGGCGTCGGCTTCGACATCTCTTGCGGCGTGCGCTGCATGCACACGGGGCTTAAACGCACCAACATCATGCAGGTGCAGAAGGAATTGGCCGAGATGCTCTATTATCGCATCCCTGCAGGGCTCGGCAGCACCGGGACGATCCATCTCGACGCCGACGGGATGGACGCCATGCTCACCGGGGGCGCGAAATGGGCAGTCGAGCGCGGCTGGGGCGTGCATGACGACCTTGAGCGCGTCGAAGAATACGGCCAGATGCAACATGCGAAGCCCGGCAACGTATCGCAGCACGCAAAGAAGCGCCAGCGCGACGAGATGGGCACGCTGGGCAGCGGCAACCATTACCTCGAGGTGCAGGAAGTTACTGCGGTTCATGACCAGAAGATCGCGGAGGTATTCGGCCTCGAGCTAGGCGACATCGTGGTGATGATCCACTGCGGCTCGCGCGGCTTGGGACATCAGATCGGCACCGAGTTTCTGAAACGGATGGCAATCGCCGCGGCGCAATATGGCATCCACCTGCCTGATCGCGAACTCGCGTGCGCGCCGATCAGTTCGGATGTGGGCGAAGACTATCTCGGCGCGATGCGCGCCGCGATCAACTGCGCGCTCGCGAACCGCCAGATCCTCACGCACCTCGTACGCCAGGTGTTCGGCGACATCCTGCCACAGGCGCGGCTGCCCCTGCTTTACGACGTCTCGCATAATACCTGCAAGGTTGAGGAGCACCGCGCCGACGGCGGCTCTCGCAGGCTCTACGTTCACCGCAAGGGCGCAACGCGCGCCTTCGGCCCGGACCACCCGGACGTGCCCGAACCGCTGCGTGCGGCCGGCCAGCCCGTGCTAATCGGCGGCTCGATGGGAACCGGATCTTACGTGCTCGCCGGCACCGCGGAATCCGAGGCACATGCGTTCAGCTCGGCCTGCCACGGTGCCGGGCGCGCGATGAGCCGGCACCAGGCGCTGCGTACCTGGAAGGGCCGGCAGGTCGTGGACGAGCTTGCCGCGCGCGGCATCATGATCAGGAGTCCGTCGATGCGCGGGGTCGCCGAAGAGGCGCCCGATGCCTACAAGAACGTCTCCGCGGTGGTGGATGCCGCCGCTGCCGCGGGCCTTGCGAAAAAGGTGGCACGCGTCGAGCCGCTCATCTGCATCAAAGGATAGGATCCGTGGCTGGCCGCGCTTACATCGGCACGAGCGGCTAACCGGCTTTGCGCAGGCGCTGCGAAGCTGGAGGCGCGTGCGCCACGCGCTCGAGTGCAAGTCTGACTTTGCTTGCCCCCGCCGCCTGTTTCGGGAGACTCAAATCTATTTTTTCCGAGGCGGGAAGCGAGTGCCTCCAAGCGCGGGCTTTGGGCGGATAATGAACCTGTGCCGCCGCGGGAGTGGCGCAGGGCGAAAACCAAGAACTGACAGAGGAACTTGCCTGCCCAAGCGGGTGCCCCAAAAATGGTCCGGCGTCAGTGCCAGGATGTTAATGCGCCAATTGGGCGCGAGAAGGATTAAACATGGACAAGCGGGAACGGTTAGAGCTGGCGGTTCAATTGGTCGGCGGCTCCATTGATAAGGAGTTGTTCGCGACGCCCGACCGCCACGCGCATTTGGTTCAAATACTCAAGGGTGCTTACAATGTCATTGTAGAAGCTGACCGGGTCATACCAGAGAAGGGACCGGCACTGCCTGCCTAAGAGCCCCGCAGCACCGGTCGCCCGCTTTGACGCGGATCATGGCTCCTGCGCGAATGAGCACGGAAGAACGTGACGCCGCGCCCATTGCCGGGCCTGCGCGATTGCGATCCGGATCGCCTGCCCCTCGGGGTAGCCTTCGGCGAGCAGCGCGTTGGCGATTGCAACGGCTTTTTCGCGTACCACGGGCGGCAGATGCTTCATCGCCACGGGGTAACGGGCGGCACTCCACGGCATGGCGGCGGCTTCACCTGTCGGTGCGCTGCTCGAGCGTGATGCCGGCGATTTCGAGTATCACGCCGGCGACAAGCAACCCGATGCCTGTCCGCTCATCCGGGGCGAGCCAGATGAACAGCCCGCCCGCGACCACCAGCGCGACGGCGAGCGGACGGCGCCAGCGTCGGTGCTTTGATCGCGCCATGCAAAACTCCTGCTTGAACCCTCTCACAACTCCTCGTTTCCAGCATAATGAATACGCGCCGACCAGTGCTTGATGCAAGTCAACAAAACGGCTCGGCGGAATGCTCAACTTCTACTATCGGCAAGCGGCGTCAGAGATGTCGTTCGAAATTGTGGACGCTACGGGATGGGGAATCTTCAAATGCTGGCTACACCATGGTGGGTTAATCTCGCTGTTGTTGTTCCTATTGGCAGTTATTTTTTATGGCGAAAAAAAGGCCTTTTTATTACCTGGCCTCATCTTTTCTACGCAGCATTATTTGCTATCGGTTTTGGAATAAATGAAGCAATTGTGGTCGTGTATCTGCGCGCAGCGGCAGGTCTGGTATCAGATGTCTATCAACCTGCACAGCTTCTCGGCACTCTTCCCCGGACTGAAGTCTTTCGCGAAGCAGCTACTATTCTGATGCTCATTGGCGTGTCGTTCCTTGCCGCGAAAAGCCCAAGAGAACGATGGGCATTCTTTCTTTGGACGTTTGCTTTTTGGGACATTTTCTACTACGTGGGCTTGTGGCTCGCTATACAATGGCCGCCCTCTTTCTTGACCGAGGACGTTTTGTTCCTGATACCGGTTCCCTGGATTGCACAAGTCTGGTTTCCAGTCTCCATAAGTCTTCTTACGATCGGTGCTGTTTTGGCGGCTCGCATTAGGAAAGCGGTATCTCAATGATATCCTGAGCTTACGGCTACTTTGTAATCTCTGGTCAAGCGAATCCGACGGAATGTGGCCATTGAGGGGTTCGCTTGACCCGCGTCAAGACGACAAGCAGGCGGGAGGCTATACTAACCCGCACACGTGGCGAGGCGTTCAGGAGGTTACGATGCCGATAAGTAGATTAAAGCATTGTCTGGATGACCATAACATCAAGTATGTGACCATTAGACATTCACCCGCTTATACGGCACCGGAAATCGCCGAGTCCGCACACATTCGAGGACGGGAGCTGGCGAAGACCGTCATGGTCATGATAGACGGCAAAATGGCGATGGCCATTTTACCCGCCTCGGAAAAAATAAATTTGAGTCTCCTGAAACAGGCGGCGGGGGCAAGCAAAGTCAGACTTGCACGCGAGGACGAATTCAAGGACAAATTCTCGGAGTGCGAACTGGGCGCGATGCCCCCCTTCGGCAATCTCTACGGGATGGAAGTCTTTGCGGCAGAGACTTTGGCCGCCGACGAGGAGATAGTATTCAGCGCTGGGTCGCACACAGAATTGATAAGAATGGCCTACAAAGACTTCGAGCATTTGGTTCAACCCAGGATCGTCAAGCTTACGCCTGCCGGCTAGGTCCCAGGCATAGGCGTTACGTCCGTATCGGCCGGACCGTTACTATCCGGCCATCGTATAGGCGGTGCTCGCGGACGAGGTGCGCGGGATACTCAGCCACGGGAAAGCGTCGCTTCCGCCTTGAGTTGTCGCCGCAGGACCTTGCCAATTGGGGTCTTGGGCAGGTGCTCTCGGAACTCGATGCGTTTTGGCCGTTTGTAGCCGGTGAGATACTTGGCGCAGTGATCGAGCAGCGCTGCGGCGGTTAGCCCCGGGTCTTTCCTTACCACGAAGAGCGCCACTGCCTCGCCGCTGTGTTTGTCAGGGACACCCACCGCGCCGGCGTCTTTCACGCCAGGGTGCAACATCGCGACGTCTTCGATTTCCGTGGGATAGGCTTTGAAACCGGAGACTACGATCACGTCCTTGCGGCGATCGGTAAACGTGACGAAACCGCGCTGATCCATCCAGCCGATGTCACCGGTGCGCAGCCATCCGTCCGGCCAGAATGCCGTGGCGGTCTCGTCTGGCGCATCCCAGTAGCCACGCATCACCTGCGGGCCGCGCACGCAAATCTCGCCTGTCTCGCCAAGTGGCACGTCATTGCCGCCGTCATCGCGGATGGCGACCTCAGTCGAGGGCAGCGGCAAGCCGAGATTGCCGCTAAACTCCTTGGCGTCGAACGGAGTCGAGCACACGCTGGGTGCAGCCTCCGTGAGCCCGTAGCCTTCCAGGAGTGGGACTCCCATCGTCTGCCGCCAGCGTTCGGCAACGGACCGTTGCAACGCCATGCCTCCCGCGACAGCCAGTTTGAGCACACCGCGCTCCGCGATGCCGACCTGATCGAAGCCTTCGGCATCCAGCAGCGCGTTGAACAGCGTGTTCACACCGGTAATCGCGGTAAAACGGGTCTTGGTGAGCTCAGTGACGAAGCCCGCGATATCGCGCGGATTGGTGATAAGCACGTCGTTGCCGCCCAGTTTCAGGAACACGAGCAGATTCGCGGTGAGCGCAAAAACATGGTAGAGCGGCAGGGCTGTAATCATCGTTTCCTGGCCTTCTTTCAGCGTTGCCGCGATCCATGCGGCGGTCTGCTCGACGTTTGCGACCATATTGCCGTGGGTGAGGATCGCCCCTTTGGCACGCCCGGTAGTGCCGCCGGTGTACTGCAGGAACGCGATATCGTCGGGGCCTATGCTGACCTCCTCAAGTGCCGATTGCTTACCTTGGCTGAGCGTCTCGCGGAAGCTTTTCGCACCGGGAATGCGCCATCGCGGGACCATGTGCTTAACGTGTTTCACGACGAAGTTTACGAGCCATCGTTTAGGTCGCGGAAATAAATCCCCGAGTTGCGTCGTGACAACATGCCGGACCCGGGTATTCGGCAACGCCAATTCGAGCGTACGCGCAAAGTTCTCGAGCACGATGATCGCGGTCGCCCCGGAGTCGGCGAGCTGGTATTCGAGCTCGTTCACGGTATAAAGCGGGTTGACGTTGACCACCGCGAGTCCCGCCCGCAGCGCTCCGAACAGGGCGACCGGATACTGCAGCAGGTTGGGCAGCATAATGGCTACTCGGTCTGCCTTGCGCAGCCCGAATCCATTCTGCAGATGGGCGCCGAAGTCGCGCGAGAGGCGATCCAGCTCGCCGTATGTGAGGGCGACACCCATGTTGGTGAACGCGGTCTTCTCGCGGAAACGCAGACAACTGCTTTCCAGCACATCCTTGAGGGACGGATAGGCGCGCGCGTCGATTTCGGGCGGAACGCCCTCTGGGTACGAGTCGAGCCAGATCTTCCTCATGCCGGTCGCATCTTTTCTATGTGGAAAGCGCTGCAACATGAGCGCGGGGCGGCTCCCGTCCCTTCCGACTCCAGTTAGCAGCAGGCTATATTCTCGACAGTGGACCGGCACACAGTCTTGATATTAGTCAAACAGCGGCTGAGGCCTAACCGCTCTGCGGTTTCGGCCCGACGATCTGATGGCAGACTGACCTAAATCAAGACCCCCTTGGCTTCTTTCTGAGATGATATTTAGCATGCCTCGATAATCGCTTGATGCGTGAGCAGCTGCAACAACCCCCGCCAGCGTTAAGCTTAGGTCACCTCACAATTAATTCGGAGGTTCAGTTATGGTCAAGAAGCCAAGCAAACTGTCCCGGCTGAATGTCGCCCAAAAGGCCGACCCGCAACCGGGCACCGAGGCCCAATCCAGTCCCGAGGGCCCGGTATGCTCACTGGAAGAGCGTGAGCACATGATTTCCGAGGCGGCCTACTTCCGCGCAGAGCAGCGTGGATTTTCTGACGGCAATGAATTGGATGACTGGCTACGGGCGGAAGCCGAAATTGATAGCCTGATCCAATGTGGTGGATCGCGCTCGGCACACTCCGTTGAAGCCGCGTAATGCTCGGCGCAACTTCAACCACTCTGAGGAGCTGAGCGCTTAACGCTCGCGGATCCAATCGGGAACCCAGGATAAGCCCTTGGCAACAAAACGCCATGAGGTGCCCCGGTATCGCGAGTAACTTGTGGTGTGATTGGTAGTACCCGCTTTTTCTGGAGCCTCAACATGAGTGTCGGCGCAATCTGCAATCGGCAAATTCCGATTTCGGCAAAAACTACCAGCGTTGCAGTCGCAGCGAAATTGATGCACGTTTTCGGAGCGCACGTACTGCTCGTCACGGATGAAAAAGACGGGAGGCTCTTTGCGGTAGGGGTCCTGACCGAGGAGGACATTGTATCTGGCATCGTTGCGAGTGAGGCCGACCCCTCTGCGCTGACCGTGGCGGACATAATGAGTGCAGATTATGACACCGTAAGGGAGGGTGGCAGCGTCTTTGACACGATCCGTCTGATGTACGAGAAGCACCTCAAACACGTCGCCGTCCTTGACGAGCTGGGCGGGCTTGTTGGGATCGTGACCACCGATCGCTTGTTCGAGAGCATGGCCGAGGAACTCATCGATTTCTCGGCGCTCGTGCTGGACAAACGGTCGAGGCAAAGGAAACACGCGTCACATTAACAGCATCGTCGCTCTGTGGCTTTGGAGGTGCGGAGGGCTGGTAAATGAAAGCTGAAGCGGTATCCCGAGTTCGCAACCTAGCGCGCCATAGCCATGCGCAAGAAAGCGCTTGCCGAGGCAAAGGCGGCACACCACAAGAGGATCAATGAAGCAGACGCCGGCACCACGCCTCGGACGGCCTATCAACCATAGCTCTGCTTGAAGGATTACACCATGGAATACGACATCATTGAAGATGAATCCCGTGTGCTGATAAGGATCAAAAAACTCGAAGGAAGACATGCTGCGGCCTTGGGCGCATTAGAGGAGTGCATGCAGGGACGCTGCTCCTGCCCTACGAGTCAATCTGCCAAGCTCAAATCGTTTGAAGTTGTGTCAGGCAAGGACAGCATCGATGTGACGCTGACAGCCAAGGACGGGCAACGTCTTGCTCGGTCCGATCTGGATACATGCATGCGATACACCCTGGATCAGGTGTCGCGCGAACCAAAATGATTGTCTGCGTTCGAATGCCTACCGCGGGACTCTTTTGACCCCGGGATCCGTGCCCTCACCTGAAGTAGGCCTTGGTCACGTACTGATCGATCATGCGCTCGGTGTTGAAGAACGAGCCGTTCAGCGCGATCGTCATGCGCATGACCCGGATGAACTGGTCACGGTTTCGGTAAAAGAGCGGCACGATCACCCGCTCGAGCTTGTCGTAGAGCGAATCCGCGTCGGCGCGCCTGTCCTCCGGTGGGGCCGCATGGTTGTTGCCGATCGCCCAGCCGGTCACGCCCTCGATGCAGCCCTCGACCCACCAGCCGTCGAGCACGCTGAAGGAGGGCACGCCGTTGACCGCGGCCTTCATGCCGCTCGTGCCGGAGGCCTCGAGCGGCGGCTCCGGGGTGTTGAGCCAGATGTCTGCGCCGGCGGTGAGCAGCCTGGCGAGCCCCATGTCGTACTCCGGCAGGTACGCGACGCGGATCCCGCTGCCGGCGAGCGAATGGCCCGCGCGGCAGATGCGCTGGATGAGCTCCTTGCCGCCCTGATCGTGCGGATGCGCCTTGCCGGCGAACACGACCTGAAACGGGCCGGCGCGCTCGGCGATCTGCCGCAGGCGCGCGATGTCGCTGAAGATGAGATCGCCGCGCTTGTACTGCGTGGCGCGCCGCGCGAAGCCGAGGGTAAACACGTCGAAGTCGAAACCGGCGTCAGTCTCGCGGTTGACGTACTCGACGAGCGCGCGCTTATTGCGGCGGTGCGCCTCCCACACCTCCTCGTTCGGCAGGCTCACCGCGTAGCGCAAGCTCGCGTTGTCCTCGCGCCACCCGGGGATGTGGCGGTCGAACAGCTCCTGCATCGGGCCGGCGGTCCAGTTCCCGACATGGACGCCGTTGGTGATCGAATCGATCGCGTAGCGTGCGAACAGGTGCTGCGAGACCTCGCGGTGCCGTTTCGCCACGCCGTTGATGTAGTGGCTGTGCACGAGCGCGAGATAGGTGAGATTGAGCTGGCCCTCGTGGCAGAAGTCCTGCTCGAGTTCGCACAGCGGTTCCGGGAGGCCGACGACGCGGTGCACCAGATCGAGCGGAAACTGGTCGTGCCCCGCCGGCACCGCCGTGTGCGTCGTGAACACGCACAGCGGCCGGATGGCGTCGACGTGCCGGCGCGTGGCCATCGCGACGCCCTCTTTCTGCACCAATTCGTGCAGCAGCTCGAGCACCAGCAGGCTCGCGTGCCCTTCGTTCATGTGGTAGCGGGCGAGATTCGCGCAACCCAAGGCGCGCAGCATGCGAACGCCGCCAAAGCCGAGGATCGCTTCCTGGGCGAGCCGGTAAGTTGCGTCCCCGCCGTAGAGGTAGTAGCTCAGCCGCCGGTCCGGCTCCGCGTTCGCTTCGAGGTCGGTATCGAGAAACAGCACCGGCACGATCTGCCCGTGTATGCCGGCCACATCGTAACGCCAGGCCCGCACCTGGACCTTGCGCCCCTCGATCGCCACGGTCACGCGCGGCGGAAGCTCAGTGAGGTAGTCCTGGACGGGCCACGATACCGGCTCCTCGGTCTGCCAACCGGTCTCGTCCAGCCGCTGGTGGAAATAGCCTTTGCGCGCGAGGAGCGAGACCGCGACCATCGGCAGGCCGGCGTCGGCGGCCGAGCGTATCGTGTCGCCCGCCAGCACGCCGAGCCCACCCGCATAGGTCGGCACGGCGCTTTGTATGCCGATCTCCATCGAGAAGTAGGCAATGCGCGCAGCGGCCAGCATGCGGTCCTCGTCGCCGCCGCCCTCCGGCGCGCGCGTTTCGACCGGGAGCAAACCCGGGATTGCGAACGGGCGCGGACCATCCATGCTGTTCTCCCAAACCAACTATTCCAGTTCGGCAGCGCGGCGGCGAATTCAGACCTCGATTTCTCCCTGACGGACCCACACGCCGCGCTCGACACAGTGGAGGATCTCGCTGCCGCTGCGAACATACTGACCGATCGGGAAGGCGACTGCATTGAAATAACACACGTCCGCTTCGAGCTCACTGTCGAGTGTTTCCTCTTCGTCGTTGTCGAGTATCGGGGACGTTTTGAGCTCGGGGTCGGGCGCCCCTACGTTCGGGATTTCGGGTTGCATATGCATATGCCGCTCCTTTCGACGCCGCACGATGCCAATTCTGAGATAGCTGTATATCTACGCGTTGATCCAGGTCAAACGATTCAGCCATGCGTAACACAAAAAAATAATTTCCAGCCGCGGCGCAGGACTCTCGGTGTTGACGAAGATCAATACGTGCTGCTTCTTGGAGGCTCATAATATTTTTGTAATTGCTCGGAGGTGGCCGCGATATGCCGCTCACGGGCGAACAACCGGTCAAGACATACGGGAGCATGTGCACCATCCGATAGTTCGGGGAGCGCATGCACAAGGAGTTCACCACCGGGCAGGTCCTCGGTCGCGTGCATCCTTACGCGAGCACGCACCGAGGTCACCGCCATTCGATCGAGGAAGGAGCAAAGTCATGAACACCCTCTGGATCGTCGTCATCGGCGTACTCACCAGCTATCTGGCGTACAACCTGTATGCTAAGTGGGTCGACCGCAACATCATCCAGTCCGACGCGAAGCGCGCGACGCCGGCCCGCATGTACATGGACGGCGTCGACTTCATGCCGACCAGCCGGAACATCCTCTTCGGCTATCACTTCAAGGCGATCGCCGCCGCCGGCCCCATCGTCGGGCCGATCACCGCGGCCAACCTGT